>JAFAWL010000072.1 GCA_019241805.1 Actinomycetota bacterium | reverse complement strand
TGCGGGATCAGCCTCGCGGCGGCAAGCAAACGCGCCCGACCAGAAGCCCGGCCGGGCGCAGAAAGCAGGAAGTAAAGGTCAGTCGTCGGTTCGCGGCGCGGGGATGCCCGACAGGAGCCGGCGAACCTCGGTCTCGCGGTAGCGGCGGTGCCCGCCAAGGGTGCGAATCGAGGTGAGCTTGCCGGCCTTGGCCCACCGTGTCACGGTCTTCGGGTCGACGCGGAACAGCGTCGCGACCTCCGACGGGGTGAGCAGCGGTTCGGACTCCGGGCGGTGGCGAGATGCCGTCATTGTGCGATCGTTCCCTTCTGGGCTAGTTCGTAACGGGGGTCCTGTTCCATCGTTACGCCCACAAGTATGTACATACCTACGCGGTAGTTCCTACGGAAACTTCTTGCGGTGTCCACAGTGTGCCAACCCGGCCTGATGCCTGGCTTGCACGCTCCGTACACGGTTGACCGGCACAGCGAGCCCGGCCGTCAATACGAGTCGGAGTTCCAGCCAAGCTGTGAGATCAGACGCCGTCCGTGCACGCGCCGGCGACGGGCGGGGTAGGCTGCCTAATTACGAAGATGACCAACATTCCCGCCCGGGACCGTGTCGCCACGACCGGCGGATGAGCACGTGAGCGAGGGGGTCGACCCATGGGGCGCGGCCGTGCCAAGGCGAAGCAACAAAAAGTCGCTCGTGACCTGAAATATCACGCGCAGCCCACCGACCTTGACGCGCTCCAGCGTGAACTGGGCTCCGGTGGCTACTCCTCGGATCATCTCTCGGCTGCCGATGCCGATGACGACGAGGACGAGGGCTACGCCGACCGGTGGGCCGCCTCCCGCTGAGCGGGCTCACTTATTCGGCTGCGCCGGTTCACCCCTCCAGCTGAGCCGCTTCAGTCTCTCCAACGGCTGGCGTCGCCGCGATAGTCGCCGGTCAGCCGAACCCGACCCGTGCCGGTGCTGATCTCACCGACGACCCACGCCGGCACGCCGCGCGCGGCCAACCAGGCCAGCGCCCCGTCGACCGAGCCGGCCGGCACGACCGCAATCATTCCCACGCCGAGGTTGAACGTCAGCTCCAGCTGCGACCGCGGCACGTCGCCGGTTCGGGCGATGAGCTCGTACACGCCAGCCGGCTGCCATGTACTCCGTTCGACGGTCGCGTCGAGACTCGGCGGCAGTACTCGGACGAGATTGCCGGCCAGCCCACCGCCGGTGATGTGAGCGAACGCGTGCGCATCGTGACCGCGGGCCAGCCCGAGGCAATCTTGTGCGTAGATGCGCGTCGGCTCGAGCAGCTCGTCGGCAAGCCGGCGCCCGTCGAGTACGTCCGGCGTCGAGTCGAGGGCGAGGCCGGCGCGCTCGAAGAGCACGTGCCGCACGAGCGAATAGCCGTTGGAGTGCAGTCCCGACGCGCCCATAGCGATCAGCACGTCGCCGGCGACCACCCGGTCGGAGCCGAGCACGGCGTCGGCGTTGACGACGCCGACCCCGGTGCCGGACACGTCGTAGTCGTCAGGATCCATGACCCCCGGATGCTCGGCCGTCTCGCCGCCGACGAGCGCACACCCCGCCTGAACACAGCCCGCGGCGATGCCGGAAACGATGGCCGCAATCTTCTCGGGCACCACCTTGCCGGTCGCGATGTAGTCGGACAGGAACAGCGGTTCGGCGCCGACGACGACCAGGTCGTCGACGACCATCGCGACCAGGTCGACGCCGATGGTGTCGTGCCGGTCGAGCGCACGGGCGATCGCGATCTTGGTACCGACGCCGTCGGTGGAGCTGGCCAGGATCGGTTGCGGGTACCGCTCGAGGTCGAGGCGGAACAGCCCGGCGAATCCCCCCAAGCCACCGAGGACTTCCCGGCGGGCGGTGCGTTTCACCGAGCTCTTGATGAGCTCGACGGCCCGATCGCCGGCGGCGATGTCGACTCCGGCGGCCGCGTAGGACATCTCCCCCGCCGAAGCCGGCGAGCGGCCCGGACCCGCGGCCAGGGTCACGGGCGCGAGAGCGCGTCCGCGCCCGAGTAGCTCGCCACGTGCTCCGGCGCGCGGCCGGAGTCGCCGTTGACCGAGCGCTCGATGCCTTCCAGCACGTGCTTGCCGATCACCTCGGGCAGCGGGATCGGGTAAACGCCGTCGAAGCACGCCCGGCAGAGGCGACTGGCCGGCTGCTCGCTCGCGGCGGTCAGGCCTTCCAACGACACGAAGCCGAGCGAGTCGGCACCGATCGAGGCGCGGATGCCGTCGACGTCGAGCCCGTTCGCGATCAGCTCGGCCTTCGACGCGAAATCGATGCCGTAGAAACAGGGCCACTTGACCGGCGGCCAGGAGATCCGCACGTGCACTTCCACGGCGCCGGCCTCACGCAGCATGCGCACTAGAGCGCGTTGAGTGTTGCCGCGCACGATCGAGTCGTCGACGACGACCAAACGCTTGCCGCGGATCACGTCACGCAGCGGGTTGAGCTTGAGTCGGATCCCGAGCTGCCGGATCGTCTGCGAGGGCTGGATGAACGTGCGGCCGACGTAGGCGTTCTTGACCAGGCCGAGGCCGTAGGGGATCCCGGACGCCTCGGCGAAGCCGATCGCGGCCGGCGTCCCGGACTCGGGTGTCGGGATCACAAGGTCGGCCTCGACTGGATGCTCGCGCGCCAACCGCCGGCCGATCGCGACCCGGGCCGAGTGCACGTTGCGTCCGGCGATAGTGGTGTCGGGGCGGGCGAGGTAGACGTATTCGAACAGGCAGCCCTTGGGCTCGGGCACAGCGAAGCGCTGCGATCGCAGCCCGTCCTCGTCGATCGCGATCAGCTCGCCGGGCTCGATCTCGCGCACGAAGCTCGCGCCGACGATGTCGAGGGCGGCGGTCTCCGAGGTGACCACCCAGCCCCGTTCGAGACGACCGAGCACGAGCGGCCGCACACCCTGCGGGTCGCGGGCGGCGTAGAGGGTGTGTTCGTCCATGAAGACCAGGGAATATGCGCCGCGCAGTCGCGGGAGCACTTCGATCGCGGCTTGTTCGACCGAGACGTCGGGACGAGCGGCCAGCAGGGCGGTCAGCAGATCGGAGTCGGTGGTGGCGGCCATCGAGTCGACCGGAATGCCGGCCTCGTGGGCCTCGGCGGCCAGCTCCGCGGTGTTGACCAGGTTGCCGTTGTGGCCGAGGGCGAGGCCGGTGCCGGCTTTGGTGGTGCGAAAGCTCGGCTGCGCGTTCTCCCAGGTCGTCGATCCGGTGGTCGAGTACCGCGTATGGCCGACGGCGATGTGGCCCTGCAAGGTGGCCAGCGTCGCCTCGTCGAACACCTGCGACACCAGCCCGAGGTCCTTGTAGACCAGGACGGACGAGCCGGCGCTGACGGCGATGCCAGCCGCTTCCTGCCCGCGATGTTGCAGCGCGTACAAACCGAAGTAGGTGAGCTTGGCGACCTCCTCGCCGGGGGCCCAGACGCCGAAGATCCCGCAGGCGTCCTGCGGTCCCTTCTCGCCGGGAAGTAGCTCGTGGGTCAGTCTGCCGTCCGCGCGCGCCACGCGATCGAGTCTACGGGGCGCACCTGACCCGGCGCGCGTGTCGCCGACGACATCACGCCCGTGGCATCAGAGCAGCGGAAGGTGCTCACTGAGATCGGCTCGGGTGCCGCTGGCTCGAACGGCCGCGTCGTTCACGGCCTCGCCCCAGGGCATGCGGCCGGCGGCCAACCGGATCCAGGTCACGGCGTCGGTTTCCACGACGTTGGGCGGGGTGCCTCGCGTGTGTCGCGGACCGGCTATCGCCTGCACGGCCACGAACGGCGGCACCCGTAGTTCGACCGACCGCCCGGGAGAACGCTGCGCGAGGATCTCGGCGAACGTGCGGACGACGAGCGCCAGCGCCGGCCGAACCGTCGGCGCCGGGTCGAGTTCGGGCAGCGAACGAGTGAGGTCGTCGGCGTGCACAACCAGTTCGATGACTCGGGTGGTCAGCCAGTCGACGACGGTGATCGGTGCGCGTCCGCCACGCACGACGTCGGCGCTCGCGTGCCCGGCCGCGGCGTCGACCGCCCGGGGCAGCGCGCGCATCGCCGTGACGAGTTCGGCCAGGCTGTGCTCGGCGCTGGTGACTTCGGTCAGCTTGTCGATCTCGTCGCTGCTGGCGCGGTAGGCGCGCACATAGTCGGCCACGGGCAGCGGCGGTCCGGGGTCGGGCACGCCAAGTCGCCCCACCCCGACGGTCAAAGCCATCAGTACGTGGCCCGTCAGCCGGCGGACGTCCCAGCCGGCGAGCACCGAGGGACGGGCGGCCACGGCGGCCGGCAAGGCATCGAGCCAATCCAGCAACGCGTGGGCCTGTTCGTCGTAGGCGGCGGCAACGGCCGGCAGCGCGGGGCCGGCCATCGGTCAGCCGAACAAGGCCGGCAGAGTGCCCGTCCAGGCGCGCCGCAGCTCGGCGAATCCGACGCTGAACAGGCCGTGCAGGTCGAGGTCGGTGGCCAGGACGTCGATCGTGCCGATGCGGGTCTGGGGCAGGCCGCGATTCGCACACAGCTGCGCGAATTCCTCTTGCCGTCCGCGGGGGACGGAGACGATCGCCCGGCCGGCGGATTCGCTGAACAGGGCGACGAACGGATCCAGTTCGCTGGGCAGCCGGATCTGCGCTCCGACGTTGCCGCGCAGACACGACTCGACCAGCGCCTGGGCCAGGCCGCCGTCGGCGAGGTCGTGCGCGGCGTCGATCAGGCCGGCCCGGCCGGCCTCGATGAGCACGTCGGCCAGCAGTCGCTCACGGTCGAGGTCCACGCGCGGTGGCCGCCCGCCGAGGAATCCGTGGATGACGTGGGCCCACTCGGAGCCGCCGAGCTCGTCGGCGGTGTCGCCCAGCAGGTGGATGGTCGAGCCGTCAGTGCGAAAGGCGGATCCGGTGCGCCGGGTTACGTCGTCGATCACGCCGAGCACGCCGATCACCGGTGTCGGCAGGATCGGGCTCGACCCCGTCTGGTTGTAGAAGCTGACGTTGCCGCCGGTGACGGGCACGCCCAGTTGCTGGCACCCGTCGGCGAGCCCGCGCGTGGCCTGGGCGAACTGCCACATCACGGCCGGATCCTCGGGCGAACCGAAGTTCAAGCAGTTGGTGACGGCCAGCGGCCGGGCACCGGTGGTGGCGACGTTGCGATACGCCTCGGCCAGGGCCAACTGCGCGCCGTGATACGGGTCGAGGCGCGAGTACCGGCCGTTTCCATCAGTGGCCAGCGCGATCCCGCGTTGCTGGCCGGCGTCGTCGGTGATCCGAATCATGCCCGCGTCTTCCGGTTGGGCCAGCACGGTGTTGCCCATGACGTAGCGGTCGTACTGATCGGTGACCCACGAGCGGTCGGCCAGATTCGGAGCGGCTACGAGCCGGAGCAGGGTGGTCCGCAGTTCGGTGCTGTTTCGCGGGCGGGGCAGCCGATGCTCGACGTTGATCGCATCCTGGTCGATCGGCCGCTCGATCGGGCGCTCGTACACCGGGCCCTCGTGGGCGGCGGTGCGGGGCGGCAGGTCGACGATCTGTTCGCCATGCCAGCGCATCCGCAGCCGGCCGGTGTCGGTGACGGTGCCGATCACGGTCGCGGTCACGTCCCACTTGCCGCAGATGGCGAGGAATCGTTCAAGCCGATCAGGTGCGACGACGGCCATCATGCGTTCCTGCGACTCGCTCATCAGGATCTCTTCGGGGGCGAGCGTCGGATCGCGCAGCGGCACCAGGTCGAGATCGACGTCCATCCCCCCGGTACCGGCGGCGGCGAGTTCGGTCGTGGCACACGACAGGCCGGCGGCGCCGAGGTCCTGGATTCCGACGACAAGATCCTCGGCGAAAATCTCCAGGCAGCACTCGATGAGCACCTTCTCGGCGAACGGGTCACCGACCTGCACACTCGGGCGCTTGGTCGCGCCTGCGGCCTCGAAGGTGGCGCTGGCCAGCACCGACGCGCCGCCGATGCCGTCGCCGCCGGTGCGGGCTCCGAAGAGCACGACGTGGTTGCCCGGGCCGTCGGCCTTGGCCAACTTGATCTCATCGGCGCGCAGCAGGCCGACGCACAGGGCGTTCACCAGCGGGTTGCCGAGGTAGCTGTCGTCGAAGACAACCTCGCCGCCGATGTTGGGCAGGCCGAGGCAGTTGCCGTAACCGCCCACGCCGGCCACGACTCCGGGCAGGACGCGGGCGGTGTCGGGCGCGTTGGCGGCGCCGAACCGCAACGAGTCGAGCACGGCGATGGGGCGAGCGCCCATCGTGAGGATGTCGCGCACGATGCCGCCGACGCCGGTGGCCGCGCCCTGATAGGGCTCGACGTAGGACGGGTGATTGTGCGACTCGATCTTGAAGGTGACGGCCCAGCCGCCGCCGACGTCGACGACGCCGGCGTTCTCGCCCATGCCGACGAGCAGCGCGTCGGTGCGCGGCGCCTTCTCGCCGAACTGGCGCAGGTGCACCTTGGAGGACTTATAAGAGCAGTGCTCGCTCCACATGACCGAGTAGATGGCGAGCTCGGAGCTGGTCGGGCGGCGCTGCAGGATTTCGCGGACGCGGTCGTACTCGTCGGGCTGCAGCCCCAGCTCGGCGAAGGGCTGCGGCTGCTCCGGGGTGGCCTCCGCCCGCGGGACGGTGTCGATCACGCGTCCACCTCGTCGCGGACGCCGATGAGCGAGAGGAAGAAGCCGAGGCCGTCGGTGCCTGGACCGGTCAGCGACTCGACGGCGTGTTCCGGGTGCGGCATGAGGCCGACGACGTTGCCGGCCTTGTTGGTGACGCCGGCGATGTCGCGGTAGCTGCCGTTCGGGTTGCCGTGGACGTAGCGGGCGACGATCCGGCCGTCGCGTTCGAGCTTGTCAAGGGTGGCTGCGTCGGCGACGTAGCCGCCCTCGCCGTTCTTGATCGGGATCGTGATCACCTGATCGGGACGGTAGGCCGAGGTCCAGCGGCTGGTGGTGTTCAGCATCCGCAGCGCCTGGTCACGGCAGACGAAGCGACGGTGATCGTTCCTGATCAGCGCGCCGGGCAGCAGGTGCGACTCGCAGAGCACCTGGAACCCGTTGCAGATACCGAGCACCGGGAGGCCGTCCTTGGCTCCGGCGACGACCGAGGCCATGACCGGTGCATATCGGGCGATCGCGCCGCAACGCAGGTAGTCGCCGTAGGAGAAACCGCCGGGCAGGATCACGGCGTCGACGCCCTGCAGGTCGGGATCGGCGTGCCAGAGCGGCACGCCGACGCCACCGGCGAACTCGATCGCCCGCAGCGCGTCGCGATCGTCGAGGCTGCCCGGAAACGTCACGACCCCGACGCGCACTGCCACGCGGTCAGGTTACCGGTTGCGTGGGGCGCTTCGGACCTGCCGCCGAGGCGAAGCCACGACCGGCCGGGTGCGGACCACGTCAACGCAGGCCGAACCACATCTTGACCAGATCCGAACATTGACGGTGCAGGCTATGCCTATGAGCGCATCGTGGGCGCAGCTGGCTCGGGTGCAGCGGCGAACCGGCTTCGGCACCACGGGCGCGGCCGTCGACGCGGCGATGGCGGCCGGTCCGGACGCCTACATCGCCGGATTGTTCGCAACCGAGCGTCCGGCCGACCCGGGTGTCACGGCGACACCGATGCCGACGTTCACCCCGATTCCACCGGTCGGCAAGACTGCGTCGAAGGCAGACCGCGCGGCCCGCAACCAGCAGGTCGGCGCCCAGCTGCAGACGCTCACCGACTGGTGGGTCCGCCGGATGGCAGCAGTCACCGAGCCGTTCGAAGAGAAGCTGACCTTCTGCTGGCACAACCACTTCGCGACCGCGGCGACCAAGGTCAGGGAGGCGTCGTGGCTGGCGGCTCAGAACAGCACGTTGCGCACGCTGGGGCGGGGTGACTTTCGCGCGCTGGCGCTGGCGATGCTGACCGATGCCGCGATGTTGCGCTGGCTCGACGGGGAGCAGAATACGGCCGCCGCGCCGAACGAGAACCTTTCGCGTGAGTTCATGGAGCTGTTCGCGCTCGGGCACGGCGACGGATACACCGAGACCGACGTGCGGGAGGGTGCCCGGGCGCTGACCGGCTGGGTGATCAAGGCGGACGGCGGCACGGCCCTGGTGCCGAAGCGGCACGACAACCGATCGAAGTCGTTCCTCGGCGTCACCGGCGACCTCGACCAGACCGGCTACTGCGACGCGGTCCTGGCCCGCTCGGCCTCGGCCGGCTTTCTCGCGACGCGGTGGTGGGGGCAGCTCGGATCGGATACGGCGCCCTCGTCGTCGCTGGTTGCCCGGCTGGCGACCGCCTACGGAGCGAACCGGTCGATTTCGGCGCTGCTGCGAGCGCTCGTGAGCGCTCCCGAGTTCACCGCCGCGCAGGGAAGTTCCGTGGTGAATCCCGTCGAGTGGCTGATCGGCGCCGTGCGCGCGCTGAAGGTACCCACGAGCAGCGACGCCCAGGTGAAGCGTCTCGTCACAGTGTTGCGGGCGCTGGGCCAGGTGCCGTTCTACCCGCCGAACGTCAGCGGGTGGCCTGCCGGGCAGGCGTGGCTGTCGACCGCGGCGGCCGACGTCCGGATGCAGACGGCGGCAGCGCTGGCCACGGGCGGTGACGTCTCCCCCGTCGCCGACGCCGCGCCCGCGCAGCGCCTGGATGCGGCTGCGCATCTGCTCGGCATCGCGTCGTGGTCGGACCGGAGCGCGGCGGTACTGAAAGCGTCGGGTTCCGACCCGCACAAGTTGATCGTCGTGGGCCTGAACACCCCCGAATACCTGACGAACTAGACACGAACTGCTAGCCCCGAAGCCGAAGGAGGCAGATGCGATGGACACCCTGACGCGGCGCCGGTTCCTCGTCGCCTCCGGCGTAGCCGGCGGCGCAGCCCTGGCCGCCGGTGCGGGCGCGGTCACGTGGTCGCAGCTTCATCAGCGGGCCACCAGCGATCCGCTGCCCAGCGGTGCGAAGATCCTCGTCATCGTCACGCTCTACGGCGGCAACGACGGGCTGAACACGGTGATCCCGTACGCCGACAACGCATATCACGACGCCCGGCCCGACCTCGCGTACGCGGAGTCGGACGTGATTCACCTCGACGGCAGCTTGGCCCTGAATCCCGCGATGACCGGGCTGGCCAAGCTGTGGTCGACCAAGCAGCTAGCGATCGTGCGTGGGGTCGGCTACCCCAAACCCGATCACAGCCACTTCCGTTCGATGGACATCTGGCAGACCGCCTCGCCGGACGAGCCGGTGAACACCGGTTGGATCGGACGTTGGCTGGATGCCGGGGGCGACGATCCGATCCGGGCGGTGAACATCGGCTCGGTCCTGCCGCCGCTGGCGGTCGGCGCGAAGGCGACGGCGGCAACGCTGCCGTTGGGCCGCACGAAGCCGCTCGATCCCGCCCTGACCAGCGCACTCACGGGCCTGGGCACGAGTGCCCCGTCGGACTCCCCGTCCGAGCAGATGGTGTGCGCCGCGTATCGGGCCGAACGGCAGGTGGCCACGACGTTCGCCAAGGTGCTCGACCCGAACGCCAACGACCCCAACGCCGACCCGCAGTCGGCCGCGGGCTCGGCCGGCGGCCAGGGCAGCCTGAAGGAGCAGCTGGACATGGTCGCCCGCTGCATCAAGGCAGGGGTGCCCACCGCGGTGTATTCGGTCAGCCTCGGCGGGTTCGACACGCACGCGGACGAGAAGGGCACTCAGCAGACCCAGTTGGGCGTGCTGGACGCGGCCGTCTCGGGTTTTCTAACCGAGATGGCGGCCGATCCGCGCGGCGCGGGCGTGGTACTGCTGGCGTACTCGGAATTCGGGCGGCGGGTGGCCGCGAACGCCTCGCAGGGCACCGACCACGGCACGGCCGGCCCGGTGTTCGTCGCCGGCTCGTCCGTCAAAGGTGGGTTCTACGGCAGCCAGCCGTCACTGACCGACCTCGATGACGGCGACCTCAAATCGTCGACGGACTTCCGGCTCGTCTACGGCGAACTGCTGGCAAAGGTGCTGGGCACGGATCCCGCGCGGGTGCTCGGCAGTGAGCGGCCGGCGCTCGGCCTGATCGCCTGACCGCGCACGCGCGGACCGTCAGGGACGGTGGATGGTGAATGTCTCGATGACAGGATTGGACAGCAGTGAGTCGGCCAGCGTGGCCACCGCCTCGTCGTCGAAGTCGTCGGCGACGTCGAGCTCGAAGTGCTTGCCCTGACGCACCGAGGTGACGCCGGCGATGCCGAGCCGATTGACCGCGCCCAGGATCGCCTGACCCTGCGGATCCAGGATCTCCGGCTTGAGGACGACGTCGACGACGACGACAGGCACGGCATCTCTCCCTGGGTTGGCTGGGCCTGAGCCTATCGGCGTCAGGAGAACGTCTCGCCGGTCAGCCGCTCGTATGCCTCGACGTAACGCGCGCGCGTGTTCTCGACGACGGCCTCGGGCAATTCGGGTGGCGGCTCGCTGCCGCTGCGATCCCAGCCCGATGCCGGCGAGAGCAGCCAGTCGCGCACGTACTGCTTGTCGAAGCTGGGCTGGGGTCGGCCGGGCTGCCACTGATCGGCCGGCCAGAAGCGCGACGAGTCGGGGGTCAGCGCCTCGTCGCCCAGCACCAATTCACCGGCGTTGTCGCGCCCGAACTCGAACTTCGTGTCGGCGATGATGATGCCGCGTTCGCCGGCGATTTCGGCCGCGCGCGCGTAGAGCGCCAAGGTCAGTATCCGGACCTCGGCGGCGGTCTCGCGACCGACCGCGCCGACCATCGCGTCGTAGCTCATATTCTGGTCGTGTTCGCCCTGGGCCGCTTTCGTTGCCGGCGTGAACACCGGTTCCAAGAGCAGCGACCCGTCCTCGAGACCGGGCGGCAACGTCACCCCGCAGACAGCGCCGGTCGTCCGGTAGTCGATCAAGCCGGATCCGGTGAGATAGCCGCGGGCCACCGCCTCCACCGGGATCATCTCCAAGTCGCGACAGAGCATCGCCCGCCCTCGGAACTGCTCCGGGATAGCCGGATCGTCGATCGAGATCATGTGATTGGGCACGATGTCGGCCAGCCGCTCGAACCACCATGCCGACAGGGCCGTCAGGATCCGTCCCTTGTCGGGAATGGTCGTACTCAGCACGTGATCAAACGCCGAGATGCGATCGCTGGTCACGAGCAGCAGTTGTCCGTCATCGGTGCGGTAAAGATCGCGAACCTTGCCGCTGTGCACGTGGATCATTTTTCGATCCTGTCAGACGGAGACGATCAGCAGCCGAGCACGTCAGAGGATCGGAGCGGCCGCGTAGCTCGCCGCGGCCGGGTCGGTGGCCACTACCGCGTCGACCGCCGCGACAACCGCGGCGACCTGATCGCGGGCCGCTCCGGTGAACGAGATCGGCTCGGCCAGCAGGCCGGCCAACTGGTGGCCGTCGAGCCCGAGACGCTCGTCCAGCGCGAGACGGTCGAACAGATCGTTGCGCTCGGCGCCCTTCTCCCGCATGTCCAAGGCCACGGCCACCGCGTTCTGCTTGATGACCTCGTACGCGGTTTCGCGGCCGGCGCCGGCACGAACGGCCGCCATCAGCACCTTCGTCGTCGCCAGGAAGGGCAGGTAACGGTCAAGCTCCCGGGCGATCACGGCCGGGAACGCGCCGAACTCGTCCAGCACGGTCAACATCGTTTCGAGCAGGCCGTCCATCGTGAAGAACGCGTCCGGCAGCGCGACGCGACGCACTACCGAGCAGGAGACGTCGCCCTCGTTCCACTGCGCCCCCGCCAGTTCGCCGACCATCGACGCGTAGCCGCGCAGGATGACGGCGAAGCCGTTGACCCGTTCGGCCGATCGGGTGTTCATCTTGTGCGGCATCGCCGACGAGCCGACCTGGCCGGGCCGGAAGCCCTCGGTCACCAGTTCGTTTCCGGCCATCAGCCGGATCGTGGTCGCGAGCGACGACGGTGCGGCCGCCAGCTGCACGAGCGCGGACACGACGTCGTAATCGAGCGAGCGCGGATACACCTGGCCGACACTGGTGAGCACGTGCTCGAAACCGAGGTGCGCGGCCGCCCGCCGCTCGAGCTCGGCCAACTTCTCCACGTCGCCGTCGAGCAGGTCGAGCATGTCCTGCGCCGTGCCGACCGGCCCCTTGATGCCGCGCAGCGGATAACGATCAATGAGATCGTCCAGGCGAGCGAGTGCGACGAGCAGTTCGTCGGCCGCCGTCGCGAAGCGCTTGCCCAGCGTCGTCGCCTGCGCGGCCACGTTGTGGGACCGCCCCGCCATCACCAGGCTGTCATATTCGGCGGCCCGCCGAGCCAGTGCGGCCAGCAGGGCCACGCACTTGTGGCGCACGATCGTCAACGACCGGCGAACCTGCAGTTGCTCGACGTTCTCGGTCAGATCGCGGCTGGTCATGCCCTTGTGGATGTGCTCGTATCCGGCCAGATCCGCGAACTCCTCGATCCGCGCCTTCACGTCGTGACGGGTGACGCGCTCGCGCTCGGCGATCGAGTCGAGATCCACCGCCTCGACACCGCGGTCGACGATCGACTGGTAAGCGTCGATCGCGCCGTCGGGCACGCCGACCCCGAGTTCCTGCTGTGCACGCAGCACCGCGACCCACAGCTGCCGCTCCAGCACGATCTTGTGCGCCGGCGACCAGAGCGCGGCCAGCTCGGTCGAGGCGTAGCGCGCCGCCAGCACGTTCGGGATCCGAGGCTTCACCCATTCAGTGTCCCGTACCGATGGCGGTGGATCACCAGCGCAGCGTCGGGTCGTGCGCGATCGCCAGCAACTTCTGCGGCGCCGGCGCGGCCGCCGTGGGTCCCATCCAGCCAATCTCGACGCGCCAACCGTCCACGACGGCGACCACGTCGCGCGCGGTCGTGCCGGTCTCGGGACTGGACGACGCGGAGAAGTCCGGCGCCGCCACGTTCGGGGGCGCCTCGGCGGTCATGACGACTGTGGCGCCGAGGTCGTCACGAGCGCGCACTTCCACGGCGCACAACGTCTGGTCGGCGTCGATCGTATTGGCGGCGTCACGGGCGGCGAAGCCTGACAGCTGTTGCGTCAGCGCGGTCATCATCGTCCGCACTGGATCGCCCTTGGTCGGTATCGTCGGACAGGCCGGCACGTTGGGCGCCGGTCGTTCGTCGTCGCCGAGGCGGTAGGGCGATTCGACGCGCGCGACCAGCCGGTTGAGCGCCTCGGCCGAGGCGTCGATGTGCACGGTGACGGTCGTGGTGGCCGCGGGCGACCTTCCACCGGAGTGCGGCGCGACGAGGTAACCGACGACGAACCCGGCGACCACGAGGCCCGCCAATACGACCCACGCCGCCTCGGGTATCCGGCCGGGCGACCAACGAGACCGTGACGGGGGCCGGCCGTTGTCCAGGACGTCGTCGTGATCGGACGGGCCGCTGTGGTGATCGTCCGGGTGCGCCAGTTCGAAGTCGACCTCCCCGGACATCTGTCCAGGGTGCCCGCAGTAGCGCCGGGTCGCCACCGGCCGGGGGCCCGAACCCGCGCTGTCGACGATTCAGCCGCGCCCGGACAGCGCTCGCAGCGCGATGTCGGTGCGGTGATGCCCGCCGGGCAGCTCGACCTTGTCCAGCAAGGCGTAGGCGGCGTCACGGGCATCGGCCAGGCTCACGCCGGTGGCCGTGGCCGAGAGCACCCGGCCGCCGGCGGCCACGATTGCCCCGTCGTCGCGTCTGCGGGTGCCCGCATGGATGATTCCGCTGATCTCGGCGCCGGCGATCACGTCGCCCGACCGCGGCGTTCCCGGGTAGCCCTCGGCCGCCAGCACGACCGTGACGGCATATCCGGGCCGCCAGCGCAGCGGTGGCTGCTCACCGAGCCGACCGGTAGCCGTTGCCCGCAACAGCGCGGCCAGCGGCGTCTCCAGTAGGGCGAGCACGACCTGGGTCTCCGGATCGCCGAAGCGGGCGTTGAACTCGACCACCCGCGGCCCGCGTGAGGTGACGGCCAGTCCGATGTAGAGCAGTCCCGCAAACGGCGTGCCCTGCCCGGCCAGCTCCGCGATCGTCGGCTCGGCGACCGTCCGGACGATCTCGTCGACGAAGGCGCCCGGCAGCCAGTCCAGCGGCGCATAGGCGCCCATGCCTCCGGTGTTGGGACCGGTGTCGTCGTCGCCGACGCGCTTGAAGTCCTGTGCCGGCAGGAGCGGGACGACCGTGCGGCCGTCGGTGAGGCAGAACAACGACACCTCGGGACCGTCGAGGAACTCCTCGACGACGACCCGCTCGCAGCTCGCGGCGTGGGTGAGCGCGGCGTCTCGGTCGCTGGTCACGACGACGCCCTTGCCCGCGGCCAGTCCGTCGTCCTTCACGACGTAGGGCGCGCCGAACCGATCGAGGGCAGCCGCGACCTCGGCCGGGCTGGACGCCACGACCGAGTCGGCCGTCGGCACGCCGGCCGCGGCCATCACGGATTTGGCGAACGCTTTGCTGCCCTCGAGCGCGGCCGCGGCCCGCGAGGGGCCGAAGCAGTCGATCCCGGCGGCGCGCACGGCGTCGGCGACACCGGCGACCAGGGGCGCCTCCGGCCCGATGACCACCAGATCAGCGGCGAGCTGAGTGGCCAGCGCCGCTACGTCCGCGGGATCCAACGGATCGACACCGCGTTGTTCGGCGACCGCGGCGGTTCCGGCGTTGCCCGGCGCGCAGATCAGGGCCGTCACCGCGGGGTCAGCGGCCAGACTCAGGCACAGGGCGTGTTCACGGGCTCCGCTACCGATTACCAGGACACGCACGGCGAGCCACCCTACCGATCGGGTAACCGGGCCCGGTGAGGGCCGGTCGGGGTGCGGGGCCGGGCCGCCCGCTCGCCGCTGTCGACGGACCGCGAGTCAGCGCAGGAGGTCGCGAACCGTGACCGTGGCCTCGCGTTCGGGCCCGACGCCGACGGCCGAGATCGGCGCCTTGATCATCTCTTCCAGCGTCTCGACGTACTGGCGGGCGTTTTTCGGTAGGTCGTTCAACGTAGTCGCGCTCGAGATGTCCTCGTCCCACCCCGGAAAGGTCTCGTAGATCGGTGTCGCCCGGGCGAATTCGCGCTGTGTCATCGGGATTTCGTCATGCCGGACGCCGTCGACGTCATAGGCGACGCAGACCGGGATCTCGTCCAGGCCCGTGAGCACGTCGAGCTTGGTCAGCACGAAGTCGGTGACCCCGTTCACGCGCGCGGCGTATCGCGCGATGACCGCGTCGAACCAGCCGCACCGACGCGGCCGCCCGGTGGTGGTGCCGTACTCGGCGCCCACCGAACGCAGCCGCTCGCCCTGCTCGTCGAGCAGTTCGGTGGGGAACGGTCCTTCGCCGACGCGCGTGGTGTAAGCCTTGGCGATCGCGATGACTGCGCTGATCCGGGTCGGCGGAATACCACTGCCGGTGCAGGCGCCGCCCGCGGTCGCGTTCGAGGACGTCACGAACGGATAGGTGCCGTGATCGACGTCCAACAGTGTCGCCTGACCGGCCTCCAGAACGACCGTGCGGCCTTCATCCAGCATCCGTTCGAGCAGCAGCGATGTGTCGGCGACCATCGGCCGCAGCCGATCCGCGTGCGCGAGCAGCTCGTCGACCACCTCGTCGACATCCACGGCCCGCCGGTTGTAGATCTTCACGAGGACCTGGTTCTTGAGGGTGAGCGCCCCGGCCACCTTGGCCCGCAGCCCCTCCTCGTCGAACAGGTCCTGCACCCTGATGCCCACCCGAGCCATCTTGTCCGCATACGCGGGACCGATGCCTCGACCGGTCGTGCCGATCCGCCGACTGCCGAGGAAACGCTCCGTGACCTTGTCCAGGGTCCGGTTGTACGAGGGGATCAGGTGGGCTGAGGCACTGACCACGAGTGAGGAGGTGTCGACGCCTCGGGCCCGCAATCCGTCGATCTCCTCGAACAGCACCCCGAGGTCGATGACGACGCCGTTGCCGATGATCGGCACACAGCCCGGCGTCAGGATGCCAGAGGGCAGCAGGTGCAGCGCGTACTTCTCGTCGCCGATGACGATCGTGTGCCCGGCGTTGTTGCCGCCGTTGAACTTCACGACCGCGTCGACCCGGCTGCCCAACAGATCGGTGGCCTTGCCCTTGCCCTCGTCGCCCCACTGGGCACCGACCAGGACGATCGCCGGCATCGCGCCTCCTCGGCTGGCTCACTCGGATCCTGCGGCCCCGGACCTTCGGCGCCCTGCGAATGCTAGACGACCGAGCCGAATGCCCGGCTGAACCGGCTACGAGCCGAGCGCGTCCGCGGCGGCCGGGTCGCTGTCGCGCAGAAAGCCGGCGCAGCGCTGCTGCTCGTCGGTCTCACCGATTTCTCCCGCGGCCCGGCCGAGCGCGTGCAGGGCACGCAGGAAACCGCGATTGGGTTCGTGGGACCACGGGATGGGTCCACTGCCTTTCCATCCGGCCCGGCGCAGGGCGTCCAGGCCGCGGTGGTAGCCGGTACGGGCGTAGGCGTAGCCGGCGACGGCGTCGCCTGCGGCCAGCGCCGTCTCGGCCAGCGCCGCCCACGCCGCCGACGAGGCCGGATAGGCAGCGGCCACAGACGCCGGGGCGTCACCCGCGGCCAGCCGGACGACGGCCGGGTCCTCGGGCAGGCGAGTGGGCGGGGCCAGCAGGTTGCCGTGGGAGCTCATGCGCCTGATTCTGCCGTTCAGGCCGGGCGGGACGATCGGGTGCTGGTCTTGGCGGTCCTCGACCGCTCGGATCTCCCTGCGAGTCCGGCCGTCGCGATGACGCCGGCCATGAACAACTCGATGCCGGAGTCGTAGTAGACCTCGGCGTCCTCGCAGGCGAACAGGGCGTCCTCGGAGTCGACCAGGTTCGGATAGCGATCACGCGGAAGCGAGGCGATCGCCTGCCGCTTGGCGGCCATGAGTTGCTCGTGGATCTCGGGATCCTCACCCACGTTCGCTCCGGGTTCGGTCGACACGAGGGTGACGGCCGTCCGCAGCGCCTGGGCTGCGATGTCGGCTCCCTGGCGAACGGTGAAACCGCCCTCACGGAGCAACCGGAGGGCCGTCTCGGTGAGCACCAGGCCGATCTCGTTGGCGAGGATGCGCGGGAAGGCCAGCTCGACCGATCCCGGATGCGCCC
The DNA here is from genome assembly GCA_019241805.1 of Actinomycetota bacterium. GTDB lineage: Bacteria > Actinomycetota > Actinomycetes > Mycobacteriales > Jatrophihabitantaceae > JAFAWL01. The sequence goes on along the minus strand of JAFAWL010000072.1, from coordinate 1,187 downwards.
GGAGGGCCGCGACGAGCCGCTCGAGCAGCACGCCCAGCTGATCCGCCCAGGATCCTCCCTCGTCGAAACTCGTGTCGACATCGGCGAAAAGGGCATCGCCCATCGCCTCGAGCAGCTCGTCCTTGTTCCGGACGTGCCAGTACAGCGCCATCGGCGTGACGCCGAAGTCCTGCCCGAGGCGCCGGATGGTGACGGCGTCCAAGCCTTCGGCATCGGCCAGCGCGAGCGCCCGGTCGACGACGGCGTCCCGACTCAGCGCCGGTCCGTTCTGGTCGCTCACAGCAGTCCGTCGCGCATTCACGCTTGACAACTATACGCCGTAGAGGTTTGCTATACGCAATACATGTACGGCGTATAGGAGACACTCTCATGAGTCGCAAACGCTGGGTTCTGATCGCGGTGGCGCTAGCTACGTTCATGACCTACCTGGACAACAACATCGTCAACGTGGCCATCCCGGCTATCCAACGCGACCTCGGGCTCTCGACGGCGGGCCTGGAGTGGGTCGTCAGCGGCTACATCCTGGTGTTCGCGAGCCTGCTGCTGGCCGGCGGCCGGCTGGCCGACGTCTTCGGTCGGCAGCGCATGTTCCAGACCGGACTCGTGATCTTCACCGGGGCCTCGCTGGCGGCGGGCCTCGCCGGCAGCGTCGACACGCTCGTCGCCGCCCGGGCCGTGCAGGGTCTCGGTGCCGCGCTGCTCACCCCGACGACCCTGGCGATCATCTCGGCCACGTTCACCGGCGCTCGTGAACGCGCCGCCGCCGTCGGCGTGTGGAGCGCCGTGGGCGCGCTTGCGCTGGCCGTCGGCCCGCTGTTGGGCGGATTGATCAGCCAGCACCTCAGCTGGGGCTGGGTCTTCTACATCAACGTGCCCGTCGGCGTGCTGACGATCGCCTTGGGCGCCTGGGCCATCCGCGAATCACGCGAGAACGCCGTAGCTCGACGCATCGACCTACCCGGACTTATCACTTCTGCGCTGGCCCTGTTCGCGCTCACCTACGCGCTTATCGAAGGCCAGGACGACGGCTGGACGTCCGCGATCATCCTCGGTTCGTTCGCGGCCGCACTCGCCCTCGGGCTGACGTTCGTGCTCGTCGAACGCCGAAGCAATGACCCGATGGTCGACGTCCGCCTGTTCCGCGAGCGGGTCTTCTCGGGCGGATCCATCGCCGTGGTGATGTGGGG
>JAFAWL010000005.1 GCA_019241805.1 Actinomycetota bacterium | reverse complement strand
AAACAGTACGTCGTGTACGTCTTCCGGTGTCATCGCGACCACCGCCCTCCTCCTCGGGTGAGCGGCAGCGTACGGCCGCACGGGACCGCTCGCCACTCGGAACGGATGTCAGGCGACGCCGCCGGCCTCGGCCATACTGTTCCGGTGTTCGAAGGGGCCCGATCGCGGAGCGACGCCAAGGATCGCGAGGCCGCGACGAGTGAGCACTGAGCAATCACCGCCGGGCTCGACCGACCGAATCTGGACCATCCCGAACGCATTATCGGCGTTGCGACTGCTTGGCGTGCCGCTGTTTCTCTGGCTTCTGCTCGGGCCGCACGCGGACCTAGCGGCCTTGCTGGTGCTGGGTGTGTCCGGGTTCACCGACTGGCTCGACGGCGTACTCGCGCGCAAGTTGGGCCAGACCAGCCGGCTCGGTGCGCTGCTCGACCCGTTCGCCGATCGGCTCTACATCCTCGCGACACTGGTCGGACTACTGCTGCGCGATGTCATCCCGTGGTGGCTGGTCGCCGTGCTTCTCCTGCGCGACGCCGTGCTGTTGGCTACGGTGCCGAGCCTGCGCAAACGCGGATATCTTGCCTTGCCCGTTCACTACCTGGGTAAGGCAGCGACGTTCGCGCTGTTGTATGCCTTCCCGTTGCTCGTGTGGGGCACCTACCGGGGCACCGCGGCCGACATCGCTCGGCCTATCGCCTGGGCTTTCACGATCTGGGGAACGGCGCTGTATCTCTGGGCCGGGGGCGTTTATCTGGTCCAGTGGCGGCAGGTCGTGACCGGCGGCCGGCCATGACCTCGACGCGTCCGTTACGGCCAGAGATGACCACAGCATTACTTATCGACTTGGCGACGAATACGCTAGATCCCGGGTACGAGGAAGCTGCGGCGCGGCGGCGGGCGAAGGCAGCCGACGACCGCTCGCGCGGCGCTCGCCCCATCGAGCGTGTCGCTCTCGCCCTCGGCTGCCTGCTCGTAGGGTTCCTGGTCGTGACCGCCTACCTCGCCCAGCATCGCAGCGAGCCGGCGGCCGCCAAGACGCACTCGGCTCTGGTCGCTCGCGTGCGCTCGGCCGAATCCCAGGGCAACCGCCTGGAATCGAGCGCGCAGTCGCTGGCGCGCCGGGTGGACGAGCTGCGGAACAACGCACTGCCCGCGTCCGGGCCACTTCGATCCGCGGTCGCGCGTGACCAGGCTCAAGCCGGCCAGCTCGCGGTGAAGGGGCCGGGCCTGCGGGTCAGCCTCGCCGACCCGGCAGCGCCCAGCGCTACTCCGTCGCCCGGCCGGAAGGGAGCCGTGCCGATCGGGGCCGTACAGGTGCTCACGGACCAGGACCTACGCAGCGTGGTCAACCAGCTGTGGAGCGAGGGTGCCGAGGCGATCGCCGTGAACGGCGTTCGGCTGACTCCGACCTCGGCGATCCGATTCGCCGGGGAGGCGGTCCTGGTCGATTTCCGACCGATCGCCTCGCCTTACGTCATCGAGGCGATCGGCGACGCGGAGAAGCTCGACACCGACTTCGCCGCGAGTCCGGTCGCGAGTCGGTACGAGACGCTGGCCGGCGCGAAGGGCATCTCGTTCTCGGTCGCCGAGCAGAAGACGCTTTCGTTGCCGGCCGCCGTGCCGCTCCAGTTGCAATACGCCACGCAGCCCTCGACGCCGCCGTCGCCATCGACGGCGAACAGCCCGAGCGCGGCGCGACCCTCATGATCGCACTTGTCGCGCTCGTCGCCGGGGTCGTCGCCGGATTGCTGCTGCACCCCACAGTGCCCGGCTGGCTCGAGCCGTATTTACCCATCGCCGTGGTGGCCGCGCTTGACGCCGTCTTCGGAGCGGCGCGGGCCTGGTTGGTCAAGATCTTCGACGCGAAGGTCTTCGTCGTGTCGTTCGTCTCCAACGTCCTCGTCGCGGCGTTGATCGTTTACCTCGGCGACAAGCTCGGCGTCGGGGGCCAGTTGTCGACGGCCGTCGTCGTAGTCCTCGGTATCCGGATCTTCGGCAATGCCGCCGCAATCCGCCGGCACATCTTCCGCGCATGACCGACCGGCCGGCTCACGACGAGCAGAACCACAAAATGCAAGAGGAGCACGACCGCGAGGCGCATGACCATGATGAGCACGGCGGCGATGAGTCGCCGACCGCTGAGGACCTCGGCCCCGACCAGGTGAGCGGCGACGCGCCTGTCGCGTCACGTTGGCGCGGCCACGCGAAGCTCGCCGGTGCGTTGATCGCCGTACTGGTCGCGCTGCTCGGATTCGCCATCGCTGTGCAGGTACACAGCAACTCCACGTCGGACAGCCTGTCCAACGCGCGGGACGACGACCTGATCCGGATCCTGGACGATCAGAACTCGCGAGCCGAACGGTTGCGAGAGCAGGTCGCGGCGTTGCAGACCACGGCGGATCAGCTACAGGCGAGCGGCGACCGCGACGGCGTCGCCCAGCAGCAGGCCGAGCAACAGGCGCAAGACCTCGCCATTCTGCTCGGAACTGTTCCCGCGACCGGGCCGGGCGTCCGCATCACGATCACCGACCCGAAGCACGGCCTGAAGGCGGAGGACCTTCTGGATGTGGTCGAAGAATTGCGCGGCGCCGGCGCCGAGGCGATTCAGTTCGGGTCGGTCCGCATCGGCACCGACAGCTACTTCCAGGACAGCTCCACTTCGGTGGTCAGCGTGGACGGGCAGCCGCTGTCCGCGCCGTATGAGGTGCTTGCCATCGGCGACGCCCAGACGCTGCAGACCGCACTCGAAATTCCCGGTGGCGTCGCGGCGACCGCTCGGGCCGCGGGGGGTGACGCGGAAGTCGAACAGGCCGCGACGGTCGACATCACGGCTACGCGAACCGTGGCCAACCCTCGCTACGCCAAGCCGACGGGTCGCTAGATAGGGTCGGGCCGGTTCCGCGGATCTCCGACCGAAAGGGCTGTCGATGGCTTCTGTCCCGGACGACCTGAAGTACACCGCCGAGCACGAATGGGTGCGGGCCGACAACAACGGCTCGACGGTCCGAATCGGAATCACCGACTTCGCGCAGCAGTCCTTGGGCGACGTCGTGTATGTGTCGCTGCCGGCGATCGGAAGCGCGCTGACCCAGGGCGATGCGTTCGGCGAGGTCGAGTCGACCAAAAGCGTGTCGGACCTGTATGCGCCCGTCAGCGGCACCGTGACCGCGCGCAACGAGGATCTCGACGAGCATCCGGAAGCGATCAACGCGGACCCGTACGGCGCCGGCTGGATCGTCGAGATCGAGTTGTCCGAGCCGGATCAAATCGAGGAGCTGCTCGACCCCGACGCCTATGGGCCGATGTCCGGCTGACGGCGCCGTCGAGTCGTGAATCTCTTGTAGAGATTGAGGATTCGCGTGTCTTTGGCCTCTAGCTCCACCTTCGATTGACCCTCACGCAAGGGGCAAACTAGGCTCGCGTGCACCGCGGGCGCGGTCCGGCAGCGATCCGAGCCGCGGCCGGCCGCGACATGACCCCCCGCCGCGCGCGGACCAGGAAAGGGCGTACCTAGTGTTCTGCACCGCGTGTGGTACCGAGAACCCGCCTGGCAACAAGTTCTGCGCCAACTGCGGCACGGCCCTGCCCGACGCCGGTTCCGGCGCGGCGGAGGCGGGCTACGGCGGCGGCGTCGACACGACGAGCATCATCTCGACCGCACCGGCTCCCGACGCGGACAGCGAGTTCTCGACCGAGGCACATCAGGGCGCCCTCGATGCCCTGGCCCCCGGCTCGGCGCTGCTGGTTGTCAAGCGCGGGCCGAACGCCGGCAGTCGGTTCCTTCTCGATCAGGACGTCACCACCGCCGGTCGGCATCCGGACAGCGACATCTTTCTCGACGACGTCACCGTCTCGCGCCGGCACGCGGAGTTCCGCCGCGAGGGCAGCGGCTACTCGGTGCATGACGTCGGCTCGCTCAACGGCACGTACGTCAACCGCCAGCGGATCGAGGGGGTGACGCTTGCCGGTGGCGACGAAGTGCAGATCGGGAAATTTCGACTGGTCTACATGACGTCCTCGCACGCGACCTCGCAAGCGGCGGCCTCGTGACCTCCGCAGACGCCCGGGCCACGCGACCCGGTGGCGTCTCGATCGGCGAGGTGCTCACCCAGCTGCGCGCGGAGTTCTCCGACATCACCATCAGCAAGATCCGGTTCCTGGAGACCGAGGGTCTCGTATCGCCGGAACGCACGCCCTCCGGCTACCGCAAATTCTCGCCGGCCGACATTGCCCGACTGCGTTACGTCCTAGCTCAGCAAAGGGACAACTACCTTCCGCTGCGGGTAATCAAGGAGCAACTGGACGCCATCGATCGGGGCTTGGTGCCGGCCGGCACCGCTGCCATGCCGCGCGTGGCCCATCTGGCCGTGGCGGTGAACGCACCCACGCCCGACCAGTTCGAACCCGCGCCGGCGACCCTTCGGCTGTCCCGGGAAGAATTGCTCAACTCCACCGGGCTGACGCCACAACAGTTGTCCGAGCTGCAGCAGTTCGGCCTTATCGCCGCGACAGCGAGTGGACATTACGACGACGACGCGCTCGCCGTGGGCAAGGTCGTGGCCGACCTAGCCCGCTTCGGGATAGAGGGGCGCCATCTGCGTGCGTTCCGTACCGCGGCC
>JAFAWL010000207.1 GCA_019241805.1 Actinomycetota bacterium | reverse complement strand
AGAGCGCCTCGGCCGGCGCCAAGACCCGACCTCGGGCGACGGCCACCCTGCAGGCACCTGACCCGACGCCGGCGGCGCTGCGCGGCACCGGCAATTGGGCACCGACGCCCGGCACCGCAGTGGACGTCGACGGCAATCTGTGGATGCTGGTCGGCAGCGGCGCCGGACGGATCCTGCGGGAGTACGCCCTGGCCAAGGACGCGCCACCGGACGCGCAGCTCGACGTCGTCGACCACGATGCCGTCGGATCGGTCGCCGCGCTCAACGTCGCCAGCTCGCCGCAGGGTGACATCGCCGCGCTGGCCACCCCCGACAGTGTGAAGGTCTTCGGTCCCACGTCATCGACGACGCTGGACATCTCCGACCTCGATGACGTCACCCAGATCCTGCCGGTGACCGGTGGCAACGGCACCATCGGCTTTCTGTACAAGTCCAGTTCCGGATGGTCGATCATCGCGGCGAGCACGGACGGACGGTCGCTGACCGGACCCCGGCACGTGGTCGGCCAGAACTCCGACCGGAGTGTCTTCGACGCCGCGCCGTTGGCCGCCCCAGTCGTCGCCGATGGAGCGATCTTCACAATGCAGACCGACACGGGCCGGTTGTGGAAGATCAGCGGTACGGCGGCGACGCCGATCAAGATCCCCGGCTACAACACCTACCCGGTCGAACCTCATGAGCCGGTCGGCGACGGATACGGCGACGCACAGCTCTATACCCGGGACAACCGGGTCGTTTACAACGTGCCCCACCTGACGAACTCCGTGACCGTGTTCGCCGACAACAGTCACGAGCCGGTCGTGGTCTCGCGCAGCGAGGCGGTGAATTTGAACGCCGCCGGCGGCGCTGTTGCCACGACCCAACCGAGCCAGAGCGGCGTGGCCAGCCAAGCCAGCCAGACCGCCTCGCCGGTGACGCCGCCCGTCGCGCCGGTGAACAACGACGCCAAGTGCAAGTCGACGACCCAACTGCCACACGTCCCGATCGTCACCGGTGCGGTGCCGGGATCCCGTTCAGCAGTGATCAACTGGACCTATCCGTTGCTCGATCCCGACGACTGCATACCGACGACGTACACGATCTCCGTCACGCTGACCAACCCGGCTGCCGGTGCCCCGAATCCGCCCGCGGTGTACCCACCTGTCAGCGGACAGACGACCGCCAACATCGCCAGCCTGTTCCCGAACACCCAGTACAACGTCATCGTCACCGCTTACATCAACAACCGGGGCACGCCGTCCGTGCAGTTCCCGATCACCACCGGACGGGAGGGTCCGCAGGCACCGACCGGCGTGCACGCCACAACCGACTCCAGCGGCAACTGGACGGTCACCTGGACCTCGTGCGGCACCACCGCGCAGGGCTGTGTGCAGGCGGCCAGCTGGACGGTGATCCCCGCCTTCTGTGACGGCATCGGCTTGTCGAATCCGCCGCAACCGATCTCGGTGCCGGGCGATCCGACCTCCAATCAATTCAGCGCCACCTTCCCGGGCGCGACATCCGTCCTGGGCCGTGGGATGAAGTTCCAGGTCCAGGGCGTCACGGCGCTCGGCGACATCGGCACCTCCAGTGCGGCTAGTCCTGAGTGCGCCGTCAGCTGGAAGCCGCCGGTCGCCGGCGCGTTCACCCTGAAAGCAGTGACTCCGCAAACCACGCTGCGCGGTCAGGCGACCGCGACCTTGACGCTGGATCTCGGCAGCGATCCGATCACCGACACCGGCGGGGTGGGGGCCATGGTCGGATTCACCCTGCTCGCTCCGGACGGCTCGTCGGTCCCCGTAGCCGGCAATCCGGTCCAGACCAGCAGCACGGTCACGCAGAACTTCGCCGGGTTGACGCCGGGCAACGTCTACACCGCTCGCGCCACCGTCGCCCCGCCCCAGCATCCGGAGGCGACGGTGACGATCGGACCGCAGAAGACGTTCACCAGCGCGAGCTGGCCGGCGTTGAGCCTGGCTATCCAACCATTCGCGGTCACCGGTTCGGCCTCGGGCAACCTCACCTTCACCATCCAGGGTGTGACCCACGCCGACACGGGTGAACTGTTCGACCTCATCAACAGTTCCCTGACGTGCGGCAGCACCAGTCTGCCGCTGCTCGCGAAGGCCATCGACCCGGCCCAGCCACTGACCTTCAAGATCGACAACAGCACCTACTTCGGTAGCGACTGCACGGTCAAGGTCCAATTGCAGGAGAACGGCGCCACCGTGACGACCCCGCCGGTGTTCGGGACCAACTCGGGTAGCACGTCCGGCTCCGTCAACATCCCGCGACCGGACATCAATCTGCTCAATGCGAGTTTCACCATGACGTGGGACCCGAACGCGACCGTCGCGGCCCCCGCCGTGGACTTCAACTACAAGCCGTCGCTGTGGTCGCTCAGTTCCGGCGTGCACATCTCCGTCGTCGATACCGACGGCACCGTCTGCGGGTCATTCAGCCAGCCGGCGTCGTCGCAGTTGCCCTCCACCGGATTCGAAATCGGGATCGATCCCGCGTGCTTCACAGCCGACGGAGCCGATACCAGCACCTGGACCGCGACCGTCCAGTACACATTTTTCGGTGTGCCCGGGTCCGGTAATGCCACCGGAATCACCGGGACACCGCCACAATGAGACCGAGCACGCCCGGACCTGTCGCACGACGGCGGCGCCCGACCCTCACAGGAGCAGCATGACCAGACCGTCCGATGCCGTAGGCGGCATCGCCGTCAACGTCGAACGCCTGTGCGCGAACATGGCCAAGGTGATCCAGGGCAAACCCGAGGTCATCCGGCACACCGTCATCTGCCTGCTCGCCCAGGGTCACCTGCTGCTGGAGGATGTGCCGGGCACCGGCAAGACGTCCCTGGCTCGCGCGTTGGCCTCGTCGATCTCCGTGTCGTGGAACCGCATCCAGTTCACGCCCGACCTGCTACCTTCCGACGTCACCGGCGTGGCAATTTTCAATCAGTCCAGCCGCGAGTTCGAGTTCCGCCCTGGACCGATCTTCGCCAACATCGTGCTGGCCGACGAGATCAACCGGGCCTCGCCCAAGACGCAGTCGGCTCTGCTGGAAGTCATGGAAGAGGCGACGCTGTCCAGCGACGGCGTCGTCTATCCGATGCCCGGCCCGTTCATGGTCGTCGCGACCCAGAACCCGATCGACATGGAGGGCACCTACGTCCTCCCGGAGGCCCAACTCGACCGGTTCCTGATGAAGCTGACCGTCGGCTATCCGACCCCGGACTCGGAGATGGATGTGCTACGGACCCAGAAGATGGGCGCAACCGTCACGAGGCTCAATCCGGTGCTGTCGGCGGCCGACGTCCTTCGAATGGTCGAGGACGTCCACCTCGTCGAGGTCTCGCCGGCCATCGAGGAGTACATCGTGGGCATCGCCAACGCGACCCGGGCCATGTCGGAGTTGCGGTTGGGCGTCTCGCCGCGCGGAAGCCTGGCCCTGCTGCGGGCGGCCCGAGCCGCCGCGGCCGCCGCCGGGCGCCACTACGTCACGCCGGAGGACGTCAAGGACATGGCGCCCCACGTGCTGGCGCACCGTCTCATCTTGCAACCGGACGCCGAACTCCAGGGTCGCACCGGGCTCGAGGTCGTGCTGCGGGCGGTGCAGTCCGTCTCGGTCCCGCGCACCCTGCAGGTGTGAGCGCCGCCGTGCCCTTCCGGTCGCGCGGCTGCGCGGACGACGATCCGCGCCGACCCGCCGATCGATGACCCGCACCGGCTTGGCCGCGGTCGTCTTCGGCGCCGGCCTGCTGTCCCTCGGCCTGTGGTTGCACTGGCCGGCTTTCTCGTTGGTCGGCCTCGGGTTGCTCGTGCTGCTGCTGCTCGGCGTCTTCAGCATCCTGCGGCCCTCGCGCTTGAGCATCGACCGGCAGATCCAGCCGCCGCGGGTGCCGAAGGGCTCGCCCGCCATCGCCTTTCTGAGCTTCGCCAATCGCGGACGCACCAGCGTTGCCGTCACGATCGCCAACCAACCCTTCGGCGACCTGAACGTGCGTACCGTCATCCCGCGGCTGCGCCGGGGCGAGAGCGGGGTTCGCACCTACCGCTTGCCGACGACCCAGCGGGGCATCTTCGACGTCGGCCCGGTCGAGGTGGCCCGCCGAGACCCGTTCGAGTTGTTCCGCGTCTCGCGCGGCTTCGGCGAGATCGAACGAATCTGGGTCTATCCGCGGATAATCCCGCTGCGACCGCTGCCGACCGGGCAGGTGCGCTACCTCGAAGGTCCGTCGTCGGACACCTCACCGCGGGGCACCATCACCTTCCACCGGCTGCGTGACTACGTACCCGGCGACGATCTGCGCCTGGTGCACTGGCGTTCCTCGGCCCGCACCGGAAACCTCGTGGTCAAGCACAACGTCGACACCAGTCA
>JAFAWL010000143.1 GCA_019241805.1 Actinomycetota bacterium | reverse complement strand
CCCTGTCGGTGGTCGGCTCGACCATGGGGACGAAGCAGGAGCTTCGCGAGCTGTTGTCGCTACTGACGACCAGCGGCCTTCGGCCGCACGTCGATCGGGTCCTGCCGTTGCGTGAGGTCGCGGACGGGTTGCGCGCGATGGAGCGGGGCCAACTGCTCGGCAAAATCGTGATCGAGCCCTGAGCGCTCAGGATTTCTTGGCGCTCGCCTCCACCGCCTCGGAAGTGGACAGCGCGGCGATGAAGGCCTCCTGCGGAACTTCCACCCGACCGACCATCTTCATGCGCTTCTTGCCTTCCTTCTGCTTCTCCAGCAGCTTGCGCTTACGGGTGATGTCGCCGCCGTAACACTTGGCCAGCACGTCCTTGCGTATCGCGCGGATGTTCTCGCGAGCGATCACGCGGGATCCGATGGCCGCCTGGATCGGCACCTCGAACTGCTGGCGCGGTATCAACGTTCGCAACTTGCTGGTCATCGACGTGCCGTAGCCGTAGGCCTTGTCCTTGTGCACGATGGCCGAAAACGCGTCGACCGGTTCGCCCTGCAGCAGGATGTCGACCTTGACCAGGTCGGCCTGCTGTTCGCCGGCGGCCTCGTAGTCGAGGCTCCCGTAACCACGCGTGCGCGACTTGAGCTGGTCGAAGAAGTCGAAGATGATCTCGGCCAACGGCAGCGTGTAACGCAGTTCGACGCGACTCTCGGACAGGTAGTCCATCCCGTTGAGGGTGCCGCGACGACTCTGGCACAACTCCATGATCGACCCGATGTACTCGCTCGGCGCAATGATCATGGCCTTGACGACGGGTTCGTAGACCTCGGCGATCTTCTGTCCGACCGGCCAGTCCGACGGATTGGTCACCACGAACTCCGAGGCGTCTTCCAGGTACACGCGATAGACGACGTTGGGCGCGGTACTGATCAGGTCGAGGTCGAACTCGCGCTCGAGCCGCTCGCGCACGATCTCCAAGTGGAGCAGTCCGAGAAAGCCGCAGCGAAATCCGAAGCCTAGCGCCGCGGACGACTCGGGCTCGTAGACCAGCGCGGCGTCGTTGAGACGAAGTCGGTCCAGGGCGTCACGCAGCAGCGGATAGTCCGAGCCGTCGATCGGATAGAGCCCCGAATAGACCATCGGCTTGGGGTCCCGATAACCACCGAGCGATTCGGTGGCCGGCTTGGCCGCGTCGGTCACCGTGTCGCCCACCCGCGACTGGCGGACGTCCTTCACGCCTGTGATCAAATAACCGACCTCGCCGACGCCGAGACCGTCGGTGGGCTTGGGCTCGGGCGAGATGACGCCGATCTCGAGCAGCTCGTGCGTCGCCCCGGTCGACATCATGCGGATCCGCTCGCGGGGCGAGAAGTGCCCGTCGACGACGCGGATATACGTGATCACGCCGCGGTAGATGTCGTAGACGGAGTCGAAGATCATCGCGCGTGGGGCTGCCTCGGGCGAACCGACCGGCGCCGGGATTTCGCGGCAGATCAGGTCGAGCAGCGCGTCGACGCCCTCGCCCGTCTTCGCACTCACCCGCAACACCTCATCGGCATCGCAACCGATGATGTGCGCGAGTTCGGCGGCGTATCGCTCGGGCTGGGCCGCCGGAAGGTCGATCTTGTTGAGCACCGGGATGATGTGCAGATCGTTTTCGAGGGCGAGGTAGAGGTTGGCCAGGGTCTGTGCCTCGATGCCCTGTGCGGCGTCGACGAGCAGAACCGCTCCCTCGCACGCGGCCAACGATCTGGACACCTCGTAGGTGAAGTCGACGTGCCCAGGAGTGTCGATCATGTGCAGGATGTGGTCGACGCCCGTCTGGCGCGAGCGCCACGGCATCCGCACGTTCTGCGCCTTGATCGTGATGCCGCGTTCGCGCTCGATGTCCATGCGGTCCAGGTACTGGGCTCGCATCTGGCGGGCATCGACCACGCCGGTCAGCTGCAGCATCCGGTCGGCCAGCGTCGACTTTCCGTGATCGATGTGGGCGATGATGCAGAAGTTGCGGATCACAGCCGGATCGACGTGCGCGGCGGGGCGAACTGGACTCACGGGCCACTTTCGGGGACGAGGGATGGGTCAGTACGAAACGGGCACTGCCGGGCCGGTCACGTCTGTCAATGCTCGCACGTTTCACCTCGCGCGCGCCGCGAACGCCGGCTGCCGACCGTCCTCGGGCGGGTCGATCGCGCGTCCGGGAGGTGGATCGGTCAAGATGTGCGCATGACCTCCGCCTCGTCGAATGACCCTCGCGCCGTCGTCGAATACCGTGTGCCGGCCGCCAGCCTGCGTGCGGGCGACCTGGTCAACCTCTCACCCGGTGAGGACGACTGGCAGCAGGTCCTGGGCGTATACGCCGCCCTCACCGACGTGAGCGGCTCGAATGCTGAGCTGCGCACGTTGGTCGAGACCCTCGACAAGCGCTACGTCGTCGTCGAACTGACCGATCTCAACCCGGTCGACAACGAGGTGCATTTCGTCGACGGCGTGGCCCTGGCCGTCTCGGCCGACGACGGACCGGACGAGCCGGTAGCCGACGTCGCCAGCCCGGACTACGGCGTGCGCACGTATCTCTACACCAAGTACGAGCTGGTGACGATTCGCTCGGCCTGAGATCCGGCCGCCGCCAGGACGCCGAAAAACACCGGTGCTCGCTATCGTGACCACGTGACCCGACCCGCCTGGGGCTTCGGCCTGACCACCACCGCGGCGTCGGGCCAGTTGCTCGACAGCTGGTTCCCGGCCCCCGAACTCGGGGCTCTCGGTGAGGCGACGATGCCGCCCCGCGAACTAGTGGCGCTCACCGGCACGCGGGACAGCGACCGGGGCGTCCGCCTCGACGTGGCGCTGGTGGAAGTGGATCTCGACGCCCCTCCCGGCGACACCGCCGACGCCTACCTGCGTCTGCACCTGCTCTCGCATCGACTGCTTCGCCCGCACGAGCTCAACCTGGACGGCATCTTCGGTGTCCTACCGAACGTGGTCTGGACCTCGGCCGGTCCGTGCGCAGTCGATGATTTCGAGCTCACCCGGCTGGCCCTACGCCGCAAGGGATCATTAACCGTCTACGGCGTCGACAAGTTCCCCCGGATGGCCGACTACGTCATCCCCAGCGGGGTTCGCATCGCCGACGCGGACCGGGTGCGGCTCGGCGCGCACCTCGCTCCCGGGACGACCGTGATGCACGAGGGTTTCGTCAACTACAACGCAGGCACCCTGGGTGCCTGCATGATCGAGGGACGCGTGTCGGCCGGCGTCGTCATCGACGACGGCTCGGACCTCGGCGGCGGCGCTTCGATCATGGGCACCCTCTCCGGTGGCGGCAAGGAAGTCATCCGGGTCGGCAAGGGCTGCCTGATCGGCGCCAACGCGGGTATCGGTATCTCGCTGGGCAACAACTGCGTCGTCGAGGCCGGCTGTTACATCACCGCCGGCTCGAAGATCACCCTGCCGGATGCAACCGTCGTGCGGGCCGCGCACCTGTCCGGCCAGGACAACCTGCAGTTCTGGCGCAACAGCACCACCGGCGTACTCGAAGCACGCCCGCGGGGCGCCGCCACCGTCGAGCTGAACGCGGCCCTGCACGCCAACGACTGAGATCCGTCATGGGCATCCCCGTCGCGGCCCGTCGAGCCCTGCTCGTCGTCCTTGTCGTCGTCGCCCTGGTCGTGGGCGTCGGTCTGCTCGTACGCATGTTCATCGACAGCTCCGGATCGACCCGGACCAGCGCCGAATGCAACGCCGGTGACTACACGACCGACACCGATCAGGCCGCGGTCGCCTCGACCATGGTGGGCGTCGTCTTGCAGCGCGGGTTGCCGGAGCGGGCCGCCGTACTCGTCCTGGCGGCCGGGCTGCAAGAGAGCAAACTGCGCAACCTGGCCTCCGGCGACGGAGACCGCGACTCGGTCGGCGTGCTGCAGCAGCGCCCGTCGCAGGGCTGGGGCACGGTCGAACAGCTCTCGGACGTGCATTACGCCACCGGCAAGTTCCTCGATGCCCTGGTCAAAGTGCCTTCCTGGCAGACGATTCCCCTGGCCGACGCGGTGCAGGCGGTGCAGATCTCGGCCGACGGCAGTGCCTACGCCCGGCACGAGCCCGAAGCGCAGGCCTTGGCCGACGCCCTGACCGGGTCGCGGCCGGCCGGGTTGAGCTGCAGCTTCGGCACACCGACGCTCGTGGCCGGCGTCGACAAGGTGGCCAGCCAGGTCAGTACGGACCTACCGATCAACGCCCCGACTATCAGCGCGAGCGACGTGTCGGTGCCCGGAGCCTCGTGGGCTACGGCCGCCTGGTTCGTGGCCAACGCCGATCGGCTCGGCATCGAGACCGTACGGTTCGCGGCCCGGGAGTGGAGCCGTTCGCACGGCTGGCGCACGGACACCTCGTCGGATCAGGTCGTCGTGGCCAGCATGTACCGCAAGGCGTGATCGCGCCGTGCCTGATCGCGCCGTGCCTAAGCAGGCCGTGCCTGATCGCTAGGTGCTCAGTGCTCGCCTTCGGCCTGGGGCGGGAGCACCGCGATGGGTGCGGGATCCTTGTCGGTCTTGCCGACCTTCGCGGCGCCGCCGGGCGAGCCGAGGTCGTCGAAGAAGTCCACGTTGTACTGGGTGTAGTCGCGCCACTTCTCCGGCAGGTCGTCTTCGTAGAAGATCGCCTCGACCGGGCAGACCGGTTCGCACGCTCCACAGTCGACGCACTCGTCGGGGTGGATGTAGAGCATCCGACCACCTTCGTAGATGCAGTCGACGGGGCATTCCTCGATGCAGGCCTTATCGAGGACGTCGACGCACGGCTCGGCGATCACATAGGTCACTGCGGCTCCCGGGCGAGTGAGACGGCTTTCGCGGCCGGCAGTCGATTCCCGGCCAGCCCCTAGTATGCCGGTCGTGCTGCGCGATCACTGGGTGGGTCGACGGGTATCGGTACGCCGAGCCGTCGTGGGTGAGCCAGGTCACGCGATCGCGTTCGCCGACGTCGTCGGAGATCTCATCCGGCTCGAGACCGACGCGGCGGTGATCGAGGGCCGGGACGGCCTGACCACGGTTCGCCTCGATCATGTGGCGTTCGCCCGCGAGGCCCCACCCTCCACGGCCGACGTCATCGCCCTCGAGCAGATCTGCGCCCGCGGTTGGCGTGCCGCGGAGGTCGAGGAGTACGACGGCTGGCTGCTGCGGGCCGACCACGGGTTCACCGCTCGGGCCAACTCGGTGCTGCCGTTGCGCTCGACGCGTGATCTCGACGCTCACCTCGCCTCGGCCCGGGCGTTCTATCGGCGCCGCGGCCTGCCGCTGCGGGTCCAGGCACCGTTGCCGGCCCGGCGTCTGCTCGAGGCTGAACTGGGTGAACGCGGCTGGCCCGAGGACCCGGACGTGCACGTCATGGTCGGGCGCATCGACCTGCTGTCGGCCGCAGCCCTCGAGCGATCCGCCGCCGTCGATGTCGCGATCTCGACCGAGCCGCCGGAGAGCTGGTGGCAGGACTTCGACTTTCGCGGGGCCGACGATTCGGTGGTGCGCGCGCTCGTCACCCGGCACGAGCGAGCCGGCTTCGCCACGGTCACGGCCGGCGGCCGGCTGCGGGGCCGCGCACGTATGGTCGTCGACGACGGCTGGCTGGGACTCTCCACGGTCTGGGTCGCGCCCGAGGCACGGGGCAGGGGGCTCGCCCGGACCATGATGCTGGCGGCACTTCGGTGGGGCCGTGATCGGCATGCGGCGAGGCGCGCCTACCTGCAGGCCCCGTCGACCAACAGCGGCGCCGTTGCCCTCTACGAAGCGATGGGCTTCTGGACCCACCACGACTACCGGTATCGGCGCGAACCGGGCCGGAGCGCAGGTCCTACGATGACCTCATGAGCGCTCCGGACGGCAGCAAACTCCTCGTCATCTCCTTCGACGACCCGCTGCGCGCGCAGGAGTTCCTGCTCAGCGTCGTGCGGCTACAGAACAACAACGAGATCCAGCTGCACGACGCCGTATTCGTCCGCCGCGACGAGCAAGGTAATTCGCACGTAACCGAGACCACGGATATCACGGCCGGCCGCGGCGCCATGGGCGCGGGCGTGTGGGGATTGCTGTTCGGAACGTTGCTCGGCGGCCCGCTCGGGGGGCTGGTCGTCGGCGCCGCGAGCGCCGGTGGCGGCGCGCTCTACGCCAAGCTCGTCGACCGCGGAATCAAGGACGAGACGGTGCACGAGTTGCGCAGCGTCGTGCCGCCGGGTCGCACAGCCCTCGCCCTGCTCGTGAGCCACCTCTCGCTGGGCGATTTGCAGCGCGAACTGACCCGCTTCCCGGGAGCGGCACTGGTCGAATCTGATCTTCCGCCCGCGGTGGTCACCGCGGTTCAGGAGGCGTTGGCCGAGGCCAACCGCACTCCGTTCACCGACGCGACGAGCTGACCGGAGGCATCATCCGGATCACGCCGATCGCCGCGGCCAGCGCTCCGATCAACAGCAGGGCGTAGGCAACCCATTCGCCGTCGCCGTAGCCAGGCAGCAGCACGTCACCTTCGGGCCGACTGGTGAAACCGAGGCCGAGCACGACGAGCACCCAGCAGACCGCCGGAACGCACACCGACCAGCGGGTCGGCTGGATCTCACGGATCAGCCATGGCAATCCCAGGTTGCCGGCGATCGCGACGACGACCGTGATCGGAAAGATGACGCTGCCGATGTAGCTGGGTACGAGGAGGACCTCCAGCGCGGCCAGGACGATGCTGACCAACGCGATCAGGACGACTCCGAGCCCGGCGAGGGCAGGCGGCAGCGGTGGCTCCGGTGGCTGCTTCTTGATCGGCGCGCCAGCAGGGCTTGCCGTCGGTCGGCTGTCGTCGGACATGGTCAGGCATCCACGCCGTCGAACAGGTCGGTCTCCCAGCCCATCTCGTCGCGGATCGGACCCAACTCACCGCTGACCAATCGATAATGTTCGATGCCCAGCACCTGATTGCCGATCCGGTTGGACAGCGCGAAGAACGGACCGTCGACGCTGATCTGCGTGGCGTGCGCGCGCAAGGCCGCCGCCTTGGCGTCGCCGAACGCCTCGGCGTTCACCGCCGTGGTGATCTCGGAGTCCTCGACTCCGAAGGGCAGCTCGTCGACGTCGTCGATGCCGCGGAACATCGACTGACCTGACTCGCGCAGCACCTGCATACCGCGACGTAACACCGACTTGGGCACCGCGGAGTAGTAGATCTTCTGGATCGTCCAGGGGGCGCCGACACCGTCCGGGCCGGCCGCCTGGTCCGCCGCCGCCAACGCAACCCGGTGGGCCATGATGTGGTCCGGATGCCCGTAGCCACCGCGCTCGTCATAGGTCACCAGTACCTGCGGGCGCACCTCCCGGATCACCGCCACGGCCTGCTCAACCGCCGCCGCGAACGCGTCTTCGTCCACCGAGCACCGCCAGAACGCCCGCGGGTGAGCGTTGTCAGGCGTGTCGATCATGCCGCTGTCGCGCCACCGGCCCGCTCCGCCGAGAAAGCGGTGATCGTTGACTCCCAGCGCGCGCATAGCCCGCTCCAGCTCGCCGATGCGATAGCCGCCGAGCTGGTCGGCCTCGAACGAGGCCAACCCGACCAGCTCGGGAACGAGGATCTCGCCGACCTCCCCCAAGGTGCAGGTGAGCAACGTGACACCGATGCCTTCGGCCGCGTAGCGCGCCATGGTCGCGCCCGTGCCGATCGTTTCATCGTCGGGATGGGCGTGGACCAGCAGCAGCCGCTTCGACGGGGACGTCACAGCCGCGAACAGTACGTCACCGGAGTCGGGTCAGTGGGACGTGGTCGGCGGCGCCGAGTCGTCACGGCGATAGCCACCGGCACTGCCGGCGACGCCGTTTCCGGACGCGTCGACGACCTCGCCGTCGCTGGACGTTTCGAGCGCCGACACCTCCTCGGCCACGATGCCGATGTCCTCGGCCGCGGCGATGTCGGCGCGGACCTGTGGGTAGTGGCAGGCGGCGAAGTGTCCGGGCGCCTTCAGTTCGAGCGCCGGCACGGCGTTCCGGCAGTGCTCCCGCTCTGATTCACCGAGCAACTCGCGGTACTTCGGGCAGCGCGTGTGGAACACGCATCCGCTGGGTGGGTTGATCGGGCTGGGCAGGTCGCCGATGAGCAGGATTCGTTCGCGGCGAGATTCCTTGTCCGGATCCGGCACCGGCACGGCGGACATGAGCGCGTGCGTATACGGATGCATGGGCGCGGAGTAGAGGACGTCGCGATCGGCCAGCTCCATAATCTTGCCGAGGTACATGACCGCGACGCGGTCGGAGATGTGGCGCACGACCGAGAGGTCGTGGGCGACGAAGATGTAGGCCAGGTTGTACTCGCTCTGCAGATCCTCGAGCAGATTGACGACCTGGGCCTGGATCGAGACGTCCAGCGCCGACACGGGCTCATCACAGACGATCAGCTTCGGTCGTAGCGCAACCGCGCGGGCAATGCCGATCCGCTGACGCTGACCGCCGGAGAACTCGTGCGGATACCGGTTGTAGTGTTCGGGATTCAGGCCGACACGCTCCATCAGCCCCTGTACCTCGGCCTTGATCCCCCTTTCCGTCTTCGTGTCCTGGATTCGGAACGGCGCGCCGACAATGGTGCCGATCGTGTGTCGCGGATTCAACGACGAGTAGGGATCCTGAAAGATCATTTGAATGTCGCGGCGAAGCGGTCGCATCCGGCCGCGTGAATAGTGCGCGATGTCGCGGCCCTCGAAGCGGATCAGTCCCTCGGTCGGCTCCAGCAGCTTCGTGATCACCCGACCGGTGGTCGACTTCCCGCAGCCGGACTCGCCGACCAGTCCGAGCGTCTCGCCCTCACGCACGGAGAACGAGACGCCGTCGACGGCCTTCACCGCGCCGACCTGACGCTGGATCAGAATGCCGCGCTTGATCGGAAAGTGTTTCTTCAATTCATTGACGACCAGTAATGCCTGCGGGTCGTCGGCCGCGGGATGCAGACCGGACGGGCTCGACTGGCTTGTGCCGTTCGGAGTCTGCCCGCTCGGAGTCTGCTCGGTGGCTGTGTGAGTCATCGTCCGCCTATCACAAGCCCGGCTTGATGTCGGATACCCAGATGCGTCGCCGTTCCTGCGGTTCGATGTGGCAGCGCACCGAGTGGCCGATCGCACCGGGAAGACCGACCTGCTCGGTCGGGAGCAGATCCGGGTGCACGGTTGTGCAGGCGTCGCCCCGTACATGGTCTCGGAAACGGCAGCGCGGATGGAACACGCAGCCCGAGGGCACCTGGATCAGCGAGGGTGGCTGGCCCGGGATCGGTTGCAGGCGTTGCTGGCGGGTGCGGTCCATCCGGGGCATCGACGTCAGCAGGCCCCAGGTGTAAGGCATCTCGGGGCGATAGAAGATGTCATCGACAGCGCCGGTCTCGACGCATTGCCCGCCGTACATGACGACGACGCTGTCGCATGTCTCGGCGACCACGCCGAGATCGTGCGTGATGAGGATGATCGCCGAGTTGAATTCACGTTGGAGGTCCTTCATCAGCTCCAGGATCTGCGCTTGGACGGTGACATCGAGCGCGGTCGTCGGCTCGTCGGCGATGAGTAGTTGCGGATCGCTGACCAGCGCCATGGCGATCATCGCGCGTTGCCGCATGCCGCCGGAGAACTGGTGGGGGAAGTCGTCGTAGCGCCGGTCGGCGTTGGGGATTCCGACGCGGTTGAGCATCTCGACCGCGCGCTTGCGAGCGACCGCCTTGCTCACCCGGTTGTGAACCAGGTAGGCCTCGCTGATCTGCCGTCCGACCGAGTAGAAGGGGTGCAGCGACGAGAGCGGATCCTGAAAGATCATCGCCATCTGGTTGCCGCGGAACGAGCGAATCTCGTCCTCGCTCTTGCCGACCAGTTCCTGGCCGTCCAGCCAGATTTCACCGGTGATCTGAGCGCGACTGCCCTTGTGCAGGCCGAGGATCGCCTGGCTGGTCACGGATTTGCCGGACCCGGATTCGCCGACGATGCCGACGGTCTGCCCGCGTTCGACGTCGAACGTGAGGCCGTCGACACTCTTGACCAGACCGTCGTCGGTCGGGAAATGCACCCGCAGGTCACGCACGGACAGGAACGCCGTCGGGCCGGTGCCCGGCCGGGCGTCCACCTCGATCGGTTGCGTGCTCACTGAGCCATTATCTCCGCTTCTGCCCCGACGCTGCTCACGCGTAACTGACGCGCGGATCGACGAAGGCGTACACGATGTCGACGATGATGTTGGCGACCACGACGGCCAGCGTCGCGATGATGGTGACACCCAGGATGACCGGCAAATCTTGGGACTTCACCGCGGTGATCGAGATCAAACCCAAACCGCGCAGGTTGAATACCGTCTCGGTGATCACTGCCGTTCCGATCAACTGCCCGATGTCCAGTCCGAAGATCGTCACGATCGGCGTGAGGGCCGCGCGCAAACCGTGCCGTAGGACCACCTTGCGGCGGGTCAGGCCCTTGGCCCGAGCGGTGCGGATGTAGTCCTCGC
>JAFAWL010000432.1 GCA_019241805.1 Actinomycetota bacterium | reverse complement strand
TGCCTGACGTGCTGCGGTGGGGCGACTCGCCACGGCTTGTGGAGGGCGCTGCTCGTGGAAATGGGCACGACGCACCCGCATGTGTACCGCGCGACACGCCGCCCTCGGTCGCGGTTGACGTGCGACTGCCTGGCAGTGCCTGCGGCGCGACGGGTCAGGGGGTCGCGGGGTAGGTGAGCCCGATCTGGCGACGCACCTCATCCATCGTCTGCATGATCGAGAGAGTCTCGGCCAGCGGTAGGGCCGGGCTCTCGCGTAGGCCCGCGCGTAGACAGCGACCGACCTCCGCGGCCTGGTGCTGCATGCCACGTCCGGGATCGGGTACGTCGTAGGACTCCAGGACCTCGTCCGTCCGGGAAATGACTTTGAACGACGTCGGCGTGTAAAACGTCCGCTCGATCTCGATACGCGCCTCGATCCCGTTGATGGCGGCGCGGTTCTCGGTCGCGGCGTACGAGGTGGTGGTGAGCACCGCATGCGCGCCGGAGTCGTACTGCAGCAACATCGAGGTCTGGGCGTCGACGCCGGTGAACGCCGGAGTGCTGACCGCGCTGATCCGCGACGGCGTTCCGAGCACCATCGACGCGAACGACAGCGGGTAGATGCCGAGGTCGAGCAACGCGCCGCCGCCGAGCTCAGGAGCGAAGATTCGATGCCGCGGGTCGCGCTCGAAGTACTGCCCGTGCTCGGCGGTCACCGAGATGACCTCACCCAGCGTGCCTTCGGCCAGGATCTCGCGAACCCGGACGATGTGCGGCAGCCAGCGCGTCCACATCGCTTCCATCAAGAAGACATCCGACTCGCTGGCAGCATCGATCAGGCGCGCGGCCTCGTCGGCGTCCATCGTGAATGGCTTTTCCAGCAGCACCGGGCGGCCGGCTCGCATCGCGGCCATGGCCGGTTCGAAATGCATCGGATGAGGCGGGGCGATGTAGAGCACGTCGACGTCCGCGTCGTCGATAAGGGCCTGATAGGACCCGTAGCGGCGGGGTACGTCGAATTCGTCACCGAAACGATCGGCCGATTCCTGGGTGCGGGAACCGACCGCGACCAGTTCGGCATCAGGCAGCAGACGGAGGTCATGGGCGAACAGACCGGCGATCCAGCCGGTCGCCAGGATGCCCCAGCGGATTGGTTGCGTCACCTACCTAACCTAGATCAGCTTGACCGGCGGATCAGCTGTCAGAGCAGCGAGACGACCAAGGCGAGGACCATCAACCCGGCGTACCCCACTGCGGCCCGGCCGACCAGGCGGGTCCGGTCCGCTTCGCTGCGCCAACCGCGCCGAATCCGCCCGGCCGGTCCGAGTAGCCAGGCGGCGGCAGGAAGCGCGACGATCGCCAACAGGGCGAGGACGTGGAGCCATTTCACCGATCCGGCGTCGTGATAAGCCTGCTGAAGGTGGCCGGTCCGCACCAAAACCTCGGCGTGCGCGATCATCGCCGCGCCCGTGACCAGACCGATGATCATCAGGCCGAATCCGGCCCGCAGAGCCACGTGCATGCTCGGCGACGCTTCGATCCGCCCCCGCAGCGCCGTCACGGCGAAGACTCCCAGAATGACGACCAGCACGCCTCCGCCCACAGCGAGGTTCATCGCCACGGCGGTGTCGAACGGCGACTCGGTGTTGAAGTGCGACGGGACGTGACGCCAGGCCTGCACGGTGATCCCCGCGACCTCCAGCACGCAGTCGAGCGCGAAGATGCCGATTAGCCAGGCCCGCAGCCGTTCACCGATGACGAGATAGGAACTCACCCAGGTGACGGCGATAAGGACAGCGCCGAACGAGACGCCGAACGTCACCGGCTTGCGCCATGACACGGGGCCGTACCAGGGTCCGCCGTCGATCGCGTAGACGACCAGATGGACGAGCCCGCTGACGATCAACCCGGCGCCGATCGCGTAGGCCGCCCACTCTACGAAGCGTCGTGAGCGTTCAGGCGCTTTGCGGCCGGGAACGCCCGAATCGGTACTCGTGGTGGAAGCCATCCGAGGTCACCGCCGAAATCTGGAGGAAGTTCCTCCGGTTGAACCATAGCAGGTAGTGGAGGTTTCGTCTCCATTTGGTTAGCCTGGACCCAGGCGAGAGCAACCGCCGGAACGCGACCCGCAGCGGTCGCGACCGGCTCCGGCAGGAGGTAGCGCGATGGCCGACGAGGTGCACTCGTCGCCCGGGCTGCGCGCCGACGCCCGCAACAACCGCGCGCGCATCCTCGCCGCGGCCCTCGACGTGTTCGTCGAACTCGGTCCCTCGGCGCCGCTGGAGGAGATCTCGCGCCGAGCGGGCACCGGCATCGCCACGCTCTATCGACGCTTTCCGACGCGATCGGCACTGATGACCGCCGTCGTGCTGGGTGCGTTGACCCGCACGATCGACGAGGCCCGGGCCGCGCGCGAGAGCGAATCCTCCGCGTTCGAGGCCCTGCGCCGGTACATGCACCGCGCGCTCGAAATCCGGGCCGCCGCCGTGATTCCGGCTTTGCTCGGCCAAGTGCCGCTCGACGACCCGGAGATGCGTCAGGTGCGCACTCGCGGAGCCGCCGCCGTGCAAAGCCTGGTCGACGCGGCCCATGCGGAAGGGTCGCTACGAACCGAGGTGACCTCCGGAGACATCGGCATGTTGATCGTCCGACTCGCCCGGCCGCTGCCGGGCGCGTTCGATCGTGACCTCGACAACGCGTTGGCCCACCGTCATCTGGATCTGCTCATCGAGGGCCTGGTGATCGACGCTCACGTCATCGACCGGGACCATGCGGCGGCCGGCCCGGCGCTCACCCTGGCCGACCTCGATCGGCGGAGGCGCCGCAGCAGATAAGCGGCCGAGCCCGCTCCGTACGATGCGATTGTGACGTCCCGACCCGCCGCCGCTGACCTGCCGAGCCAATACCAGCCGGCAGAGGTAGAGGGACCGCTGTACGAGCGGTGGCTGGAGCGGGGCTATTTCGCGGCCGACCCGACGAGCGGTCGCCCGCCCTTCGCGATCGTCATCCCCCCGCCGAACGTCACCGGCAGCCTGCACCTCGGCCATGCGCTCGAGCAGTCGATGATGGACGCTCTGACCCGACGGGCACGCATGCGCGGCTTTGATGCATTGTGGTTGCCCGGCATGGATCACGCCAGCATCGCCGTGCAGAACCTCGTCGAGACGCACCTGGCCGAGACTGAAGGTAAGGGCCGCTTCGACTACACCCGTGAGCAGTTCATCGAGCGGGCCTGGGCGTGGAAGGCCGATTACGGCGGCAGAATCCTCGGGCAGATGCGGCGCTTGGGCGACAGCGTCGACTGGTCGAGGGAGCGGTTCACCCTCGACGACGGATTGTCGTGCGCCGTGCAAACGATCTTCAAGCGGCTATACGACGACGGCTTGATCTACCAAGCCGAGCGGATCATCAATTGGTGTCCCCGCGACCTCACCGCACTGAGCGACATCGAGGTCAATCACGACGACGAGCCCGGGGAACTCGTCTCGATTCGTTACGGCGACGGCGACGACGCGATCGTGGTCGCCACCACTCGCGCCGAGACGATGCTGGGCGACACGGCCGTGGCCGTACATCCGGATGACGAGCGCTACCGGCATCTGATCGGTCGTACGGTTGCGCTACCGCTGACCGATCGACGCATCCCGATCGTGGCCGACGAGCACGTCGATCCGGCGTTCGGCACGGGGGCGGTGAAAGTTACCCCCGCCCACGACCCCAACGACTTCGAGATCGGTCAGCGGCACGACCTGCCCAGTCCGATCATCATGGACGAGCACGCCCGGATCACCGCGGCCGGGCCGTTCGCCGGTCTAGAACGGATGGACGCTCGCCGCGCGGTGGTGCAGGCGCTGCGCGACGAGGGGCGGATCGTCGCCGAGAAGCGTCCGTACACACATGCCGTCGGGCACTGCTCCCGTTGCGACACCGTGGTGGAACCGCGCCTGTCATTGCAGTGGTGGGTGCGCGTCGAGTTACTGGCCCGGGCGGCTGGAGACGCGGTGCGCGACGGCCGCGTGACGATCGAGCCGGGGTCGCTCGCGCCGCGCTACTTCGCCTGGGTCAACTCCTTGCGCGACTGGTGCATCAGCCGCCAACTCTGGTGGGGGCATCGCATACCCGTCTGGTACTCACCCGATCGTTCCGAGCGGGTCTGCCTCGGCCCGGGCGAGCAGCCGCCGGCCGGGTGGACGCAGGACGAGGACGTGCTCGACACCTGGTTCTCCTCCGGCCTGTGGCCGTTCTCGACGCTGGGTTGGCCCGAGGATACGGACGATCTGCGCGCGTACTACCCCACCACCGTTCTGGTGACCGGCTACGACATCCTGTTCTTCTGGGTCGTCCGGATGATGATGTTCGGGCTCTACGCGATGGATGGCCGACCGCCGTTCCATACGGTGGTGCTGCACGGTCTGGTCCGCGACAGCTCGGGCAAGAAGATGTCGAAGTCCCGCGGCAATGTCATCGATCCCTTGGTGTGGATGGATGCCTATGGTGCCGACGCCGTGCGGCTCTCGCTGCTCCAAGGCGCCAATCCCGGTGCCGATCAGGCCGTGAACGAGGAGTGGGTGGTCGGCGCCCGCAACTTCTGCAACAAGCTCTGGAACGCCACCCGGTTCGCGCTCATCAACGGCGCGACGACCGCCGGACCGCTGCCGAGCGCGCCGTCGAATGCTGACGCCTGGATCCTGTCGCGGCTCCAGCAGGTGATCGTCGAGGTCGACGACCTCTATGAGCGCTACGAATTCGCCAAGGTAGCCGACGTGCTCTACCACTTCGCGTGGGACGAGGTCTGCGACTG
>JAFAWL010000388.1 GCA_019241805.1 Actinomycetota bacterium | reverse complement strand
CCGCTCGCTTCGACACCGTAACCGCGACCGTGCCCGGTCGGGCGACCGAGATCGTCGCCGCAGCGTTGGCATCGGGCATCAACCTGCGCCAGGTCGACGATGATCGCGTCGGTATCGCATGCGACGAGGTGACCACTCGGGCCGACGTTGCCGCGGTGTGGCGCGCCTTCGGCGCCGAATTGACGATCGCGGACATCGCTCGGTTCGACGCCGAGGTCGAATGGCCCGAGCCGCTCGTGCGTACATCGCCCTACCTCACGCATCCGGTGTTCTCGCGCCACCACAGCGAGACGTCGATGCTGCGCTACCTGCGCAGCCTGTCCGACAAGGACTACGCGCTCGACCGCGGGATGATCCCGCTCGGTTCATGCACGATGAAGCTCAACGCGACGGCAGAGATGGAGCCGATCAGCCTGCCTGGTTTCGCGCGCATCCATCCCTTCGCTCCGGCCGACCAGTTCGCCGGGTACCGGCACCTGTTCGGTGACCTGGAGGCGTGGCTCGCCGAAATCACCGGCTACGACGCAGTGTCATTGCAACCCAACGCCGGATCTCAAGGCGAATTCGCAGGACTATTGGCCATCGCCGACTATCACCGCGCGAATGGTCAGAGTCATCGCGACGTCTGCCTCATCCCGGCCAGCGCCCACGGCACCAACGCCGCGAGCGCGGTTATGGCAGGTCTGCGCGTCGTCGTCGTGAACACCGGCGGGGTGCAGGGCGAGGTCGATCTGGACGATCTCAAGTCCAAGATCGCGCAGCATGCCGACTCCCTCGCGGCGATCATGGTGACCTATCCGTCGACCAACGGGGTGTTCGAGGAGCACATCGGCGAGGTGTGCGCCTTGGTGCACGACGCCGGTGGGCAGGTCTACATCGACGGGGCGAACCTGAACGCAATGGTCGGAGTGGCTCGCCCCGGTCGGTTCGGCGCCGACGTCTCGCACTTGAATCTGCACAAGACGTTCTGCATCCCGCACGGTGGCGGCGGCCCCGGGGTCGGCCCGATCGGAGTCCGCTCCCACCTGGCGCCGTACCTGCCCAATCACCCGCTGCAGCCAGCGGCCGGGCCGGTCGGCGGCTGTGGGGCCGTCTCGGCCGCGCCATGGGGATCAGCCTCGATTCTGCCGATCAGCTGGGCCTACGTACGGCTGATGGGTCCGGACGGGCTGGCCGACGCGACCGCGGCGGCTATTCTGGCGGCCAACTACGTGGCCCGACGGCTGGCGGACCAATACCCGGTGCTTTACACCGGCGCGAACGGGCTGGTCGCGCACGAGTGCATTCTCGATCTGCGTCCGTTGACGGCGTCGACCGGAGTGTCGGTCGACGACGTCGCCAAACGGCTGATCGACTACGGGTTCCACGCGCCGACCATGTCCTTCCCGGTCGCAGGCACCCTGATGGTCGAACCGACGGAGTCCGAGGATCTGGCGGAACTCGACCGATTCGTCGACGCGATGATCGCGATCAAGGGCGAGATCGACGCGGTGGGGCGGGGCGACTGGCCGGCCGACGACAATCCGCTGATCAATGCGCCGCACACCGCGGCAATGATTGCCGGCGACTGGATTCACCCTTACAGCCGTCAGCAAGCTGCGTACCCGCAAGGGGTCGCCTCGGCGACGAAGTACTGGCCGCCGGTACGGCGGATCGATCAGGCTTACGGCGACCGGAATCTGGTCTGCGCCTGCCCCCCGGTCAGCGAGTACGACTGACCGTCCGGAGCGCTCGGACGTTCCGTCGTCCGGCGGGTTCGGGCTCGGATTGGTATCTACTTGCGGTGAGGCGAGGCGGTGAGCAACTCATGCCGGCGGGCCGCGATGCTGCTGCCGTCCGGCAGAAGCTCGCCGGTGTCCTCGAACAGGACCACTCCATTGCAGAGCAGGCTCCAGCCTTGCTCGGGATGGCTGATCAGGACGTGCGCGGCATCGCGATCGAGGTCGTGGGCCGACGGGCATTCGGGAGTATGGGTACAGGCCCGCACCGGGGCCGGTGAGTGTGCAGCTGTGGTGACCATGTTGTCTTTCCTGTGAGCGTTTTTCGTATTCAACTGTAATCGCTTGCTGTTATCCGCACCACAAGTGTGCTCCGTGTGATCTCTGTAATCCAGATCTAGCGGCAGACTTATTTGCGGAGCTTCCAGGATATAGGGCCGTACTGCTCATAACGACTGCGAAAGTCGCCATGTATGGGCTAATAGTCGGAATCGAGTTGCTGAAGGGACACTGACAGGCTGAGTTCACGTCCGCCCTATTCGATCCTGAGCGTCACGAAGCGCGTCCCCACGGGGCACCCAGTCGGCGAGCACTGCGGGAAAGCCCGCGCCCTTCGCGGCCGCAACGACCCGCTCGTCGTCGTCGATGAATACAGCTACCTCGCCCATGCGTTCAAGCGCTCCGAGCTTGTAGGTGCGCGCCGGCCGGCGGTCGGTGTCACCACGCATGTGCAGCTGCGCGGCGGGCAGCCCGTACCGGCGCAACCAGGCTGCGGTGATGTCGCGGATCCATGCCGGTCGGCCGGTCAGCCAAGCAATCTCGTGACGCTCGGCGAGGTCGGCCACAAGCGCCAACCCTTCCGACAGCGGCTCGTCATCGGCGGCTTCGGCGAAGAACGCGATCCAGTCCTTGGGTCGGCGCTCGAGGTGGTGCAGCCGGTGCCGAACATCGGCGACCACCCCGTCGATGTCGAAGACGGCGATGCTCACACCAGCAGCGTAGGGGAGACCTGCGGACTAGACTTGCGGCCTCGTGCGCTTCCTTGATGCCCGGCCTCCGTTCGAGTTGACCTACGACGACGTCTTCATGGTTCCGTCGCGGTCCGATGTCGGCTCCCGCTTCGATGTCGACCTGGCCACCGTCGACGGGACCGGCGCGACGATCCCCATTGTCGTCGCGAATATGACCGCGGTCGCGGGGCGGCGGATGGCCGAGACGGTCGCGCGTCGTGGTGGACTGACAATTCTGCCGCAGGACATCCCGGTCGGGATCGTGCGTGAGGTCGTGGGCTGGGTCAAGGGGCGACATCTGGTGCACGACACCCCGTTGACCCTGGAACCCACCGATACCGTCGGCGACGCGCTCGCACTCCTGCCGAAACGTGCGCACGGGGGGGTCATCGTGGTCGAGGAGGGACGGCCGGTGGGAGTCGTGACAGAGGCCGATTGCGCCGGTGCCGACCGCTTCGCCCAACTGACCGACGTGCAGTCGGCCCCCGTATTCACACTGCCCGAGAAGCTCGATCCGCGCGCCGCGTTCGACGCGCTTGATCACGCGCGGCGCCGCGTGGGCGCGGTCATCGACGACGACGGTCGGCTTGTGGGCATCCTGACTCGGACCGGCGCGCTCCGAGCGACCCTCTACTCGCCGGCGCTGGACGATCAAGGCCGGCTGCGCGTCGGCGCCGCGATGGGCGTCAACGGAGATGTCGCCGCTCGGGCGGCACACCTGCTGGAGTCCGGCGTCGACGTATTGGTGCTCGACACCGCGCACGGCCACCAGGAACGCATGCTGGACGCGCTGGCCGAGGTGCGAGCGCTCGATCCGCGCGTGCCGGTCGTGGCCGGCAACGTCGTTTCCGAGTCGGGAGTTCGCGATCTCGTGGCGGCCGGCGCGGACATCGTGAAAGTCGGTGTCGGCCCGGGCGCGATGTGTACGACGCGCATGATGACGGGAGTCGGGCGGCCCCAGTTCTCGGCGGTCGTCGAGTGCGCCGAGGCGGCGTCCGAACTGGGCAAGCATGTCTGGGCCGACGGCGGCGTGCGGCATCCGCGTGACGTGGCACTGGCGCTCGCGGCGGGAGCGTCGGCTGTGATGATCGGCTCTTGGTTCGCCGGCACGTACGAGTCGCCGGGCGAC
>JAFAWL010000358.1 GCA_019241805.1 Actinomycetota bacterium | reverse complement strand
GGATGGCCTCGGCCAGCCGCTCCTCGTCCTTGAAGAGCGACGCAGCCAGGAAGACGCCGGCGGTGAGGAAGGTCGGCGAGGCTTCGTCGGCCAGGCACACCCGTTGCGCGGGCGTCAGGTGGTACCGCCCGGTCTCCGGGTCGTACTCGCAGTAGCCCGAGGCGGCCTGGGCGTTGAGCCATTCCCGCGTGTAGCGCTCGTCGCAGCCGGCGGTGGCAGCTATCTCGCGTTCGCTGGCCGGGCCGGTCGCAGCCATCGCTCGGTAGAGGCCGAGGCGATCGCCGATGGCGACAGTCACAGCGTGGTGCGCGGCGCCCAAGTCGGTCAGGAAGCGCAGGGCGAACTCGCCGACAGCCGCTTCGTCGACGATCTCGGTGACGGTGGTGGTCATGGGGGCCTCCTTCAGGCCTGGGTGGCATTGGTCGCCGACCGCAGTCGGATGCGGTGGACGCGCTTGGCCGACGCCGGGGCGCCGCCTCGAACACGGCGTACGCAGACGACCTCTCCGGCCCGGCGCTCGGCGCGGTCTTCGGCGAGCAGGTCTAGGCGATGGGCGTCGGCAGCTTCGGCGTGCAACAGGGTGGTGAACATTAAGGGCTCCTCCTGATCGGGTACTTCGCTGGTGATGTCGATGTCGACCACGCTCGTCGGTCGCGGTGCCCTTGCCATCCGTGGTGACCACCGGTTCGCTACGTATCCGCCACGGACCGGCCGCGGATTCCGATCACGCACGGCAGCGCGCAGGCCGATCACGCGGCAAGATGAGCGCGTGACCCACCCACCGGCGCGGGTGTCCGAGCGCGAGGCCGAGGTGCTCAACGCGTTGGGCGAGCGCTTGTCGAACGCGCAGATCGCCTCGCGGCTGCACCTTTCCGTTCGTACGGTCGAGACGCACGTGTCCTCGCTGCTGCGCAAGCTCGGCGTCGCCGACCGTCGCGAGTTGGCCGCGCTGGCTCCGAACGTCGCCGCGGCCGACCCGGCTCAGCCGGGCGACGGCGCTCGCGGATTGCCGAGTTCGTGGACACCGTTCATCGGGCGCGGTCGGGAGAAGCACGAGCTGCTCGCGGCCCTGGAAGCCTCCCGGCTGGTGACACTGCTGGGCCCGGGTGGCGTCGGCAAGACCCGTCTGGCCGCCGAAGTGGCTCGCGACCTGGCCCCGCGGCTGCCGCTGGGCGCGAGCTTCGTCGAGTTGGTCAGCACCCGGCCGGGATTCT
The DNA here is from genome assembly GCA_019241805.1 of Actinomycetota bacterium. Lineage (GTDB taxonomy): Bacteria > Actinomycetota > Actinomycetes > Mycobacteriales > Jatrophihabitantaceae > JAFAWL01. The sequence goes on along the minus strand of JAFAWL010000358.1, from coordinate 8,194 downwards.
TCGTGCAGACCATCGCGTCGGTTCTGGGCGTGACCGAGCGGCCCGGCCGGCCCTTGCTCGACGCCGTGCTCGAGCGGCTGCGCCCGGGCCGCTCGTTGCTCGTGCTGGACAACTGCGAACACCTCGTCGAGGACACCGCCAGGTTCTTGACAGCGCTGCTCGGCGAGCCCGGAGAGCTACTCGTCCTGACGACGAGTCAGGCTCGGATCGGTGTGCCGGGGGAGCGGGTGATGGCCCTGAGCGGCCTGTCGCTGGTGGGACCGAGCACGGGCGGAACGGCCGGCTCCGAGGCGGTGTCGCTCTTCTTCGACCGGGCACGAACGCTCGATGATCGATTTGACGCCGATCCGGGCGCGGTCGGGGAATTGTGCGCGCAACTGGACGGCATGCCCCTCGCCATCGAGTTGGCCACCGCCCGCAGCGCCGCGTTGGGCATGGTCGGCCTGCGGGCGGGACTCACGGATCGGCTGCGCCTGCTCAGCGGCGGCCAGAGCGGGGATCGGCGCCACCGCTCGTTGCGGGGTGTGCTGGACTGGAGTTACGACCTGCTGGACGAATCCGAACGCGCCGCACTGCGCCGACTGGCGCGCTTCGCCGGTTCCTTCGATATCCACGCGGCCGGCGCCGTGACCGAACTGCCGGTTGCCGTCGTGGTCGATCTCGTCGGTCGACTGTCCGACAAGAGCCTCGTCGTGCGCCGACGCGACAGCGCGCGCTGGACGATGTTGGCGTCCGTACGCGAGTACGGGTTGGAGCGACTGGCCGAGGCGGAGGAAACCGAGGCGGTCACGCGACGCTACGTCGAGTGGGCGGTCGGGACGGCCGAGCGGATCGAGACGCTGCTCGACAGCAGCAGCGACTGGCGGGTCGAGTTCGACGCACTGGCCGACGATCTGCGGGCGGCTCTGGAGTTGGCTTCGCCGACGATGACGGCTCGCCTGGCTCATCTGCTGGGGCATCTGGCCTTCGCCCGGCGCTTCCTCGGCGAAGCGCGAAACCATTACCTGCGGGCAGCCGAAGCCACCGAGGACCAGACGCAGGCGGTGCTCGATCTGTGGTCGGCGGCCGGCGTCGCCCAGGTCGAAAGTCGCGGACAGCTTCGGTACGAGTACGTGTTGGCCACTGCTGAGCGGGCCGCGGCTGCCGGTGATCACGGCACGCAGGCGGCAGTGCTGGCCGAAGCGGCGTCAGTGGCCACTCGATTTCCCGCGATATTCGAGCGCGACGTCGAACTGGCGGAGATCGAGGAACTCCTACGAGTCGCGCATGCGGTGGCGCCTGCGAGCGATCTCGCGGCGGAGGCTCAACTGGTGGCCGCCGACGCTTGGACCGGTACCCGGCTGGTCGAGGTGCCGGACGAGGCGGCCTTCCGGCGGGCGCTGGCCGCCGCTGAGCGCGCCGAGGATCCGCTGTTGATCAGCGCTGCCCTCGATGCGCTCGGGGCGGCCCGGGTGATGGGCGGTCATTTGGCCGAGGTACACGAACTCAGTTCCCGCCGGCTGCAGCTTTTGGATCGATTGCCACCGCACCAGGCCCGCGCGGGTTCCGAGATTCACGACATCTTGCACATGGCCGTCGAGAATGCGGTGGGCGCCGGTGAGATCGCATTCGCCCTCGAGATCGCCGGGCGGTTCGCCGACGAGGACGTCGTGGCGGCCGCGCCGCAGATGTCGGCGAGCAAGCCCGTCGTGCCGCTCGTGCTGTTGGGTCGTTTCGATGAAGCGCTCGCGGGAGGTGCTCGCGCGCGGGCCGCGTGGGAGGCGGCGGGGCGTCCGGCGTCACGCTGGCTGGCGCCGAGTATGTATTCACTCGTGCTGTGTCATGCGCTTCGCGGTGACGAGGCGAGCGCCGATGACTGGCGTGGTTTCGCCGGTGTCGACCTCGCCGGACAGCAGACCCGGAACGTGCATTTCCAGGTCGGCGGAATGATGAGCTTTGTCGAGTCGCGGATCGCGCTTCATTTCGGCCGCTGGGATGCCGTCGACGAGCTGCTCGCCCCGCTGCCCGTCGGTGCCGGGGTGTGGTGGAAGGAACGGCATTGGTACTTCGACGCCTATCCCTGGGCGGCCGCGGCCGAACTGGCGGTGGCCGGTGGCCACCCTGACGCCGCCGCACGGGTCGCGGCCGCCGAACCCGCCGCGACCGAGAATCGATGGGCCGCAGCTGTGTTAGCCCGCACCCGGGCGCGCCTCAGCCTGGACCTCGCCGACGTGGAACTCGCCTTGGCGGCCTGGGAGGGACTCGATGCTCGCTACGAGCGCGCCTGCACTCTCGCTCTGCACCCGGCCCGACGGGCCGAAGCCCAGGCCGAGCTCGCCGAACTCGGAGTGGGTGCCCCGGTCGATCTTGTCCGCTGACGCGGCGCTCACGCCTTCGGTCCACAGCTCGGGCGATGACATCCTCTAGCCTGGCGCACCTGTTCGCTCGATCGAACCGCGCGATCCCCACCGCGGGGCCCGTTAGGCCCAGTGATCGCCTGGGTACCGAGTTCTCGTCGAGGGCCCGGTGCGCTCGGCTGGGCCCAACCGGGCGCCCGTCGTGGTCGCGTGGATGCTGGTGAGACCTCGATGAAGCTGGCGATCCTGGGCGCACTTGGATGCGTGGCGATTCTTGGCTCGGCGTGCCACGGCGAGGAGTCCGGCACGGTCCATACGCCCGGCAACGAGGCCGGTGCGACCGCGTCGCTGCCCACGACAACGCAACCGACCGGATCGGGCTCGTTCACGATGCCCGACGAGGTCGGCCAGACGTTGCAACAGGCAGACGTCGCCGTACGCAGGCTGGCCGGCGATCCCGGCTACACGCCGACGACGTACGACCTCACGGGCAAGAGTCGGACGACTCTACCGGTCGCCGACTGGCGTGTCTGCGCTCAGTCAATCCCGGCCGGGACGACTGTGCAGGTCGTCACCGTGGTGCGCTTCGACGTAGTGCAGCGAGGCGAGACCTGCCCGAGCAGCTGACGGGCAAGCCGCGACTCGGGGGCCGCACAAACGGTGTGTACGTGTTCTGCTTCTTTGGAGGTAAACGTGGCCGGCATTCCCGCCGAATCCCTGTCCGACGAGGACTTGCGCCGCGAGCTCGGGCAGCTCGAACGGACCGCCTCAGATATCGAGGTGACAGGCACGCCGCAACAGCGGCGCACCCATGTCGAGCGTGAGCGAGAGCTGCGAGCCGAAACAGTTCGTCGCGCCGAGCCACCCGGCTGACCTGCTCCCAGCCGAGCGCCGCGCCGGGCGGCGGCGTCAGCCGGGGTAGGTGAGGACGTTTCGGGCCCGCTCGGCGTCAACCCGGAAGACGAGCACGTCCAGTTCACCGTCGCGACGGCGTGACAGGGACGAACGGATGCCGGCCTCCCCCAACGTGGCTCGCACGCGCAACGCGGCTGCTCGCGGCAGCCGCGAGGCAACGACATCGAGCAGCCCGAGTTCGGCCGAATCGCTCGCATCGACCAGCGAGCTCAGTTCGGTGCGGTGTGAGGGCTTGAACACCCAGCGGACGAGCAACCCGAGCGCCGCGACGACGATCAGCGCGGTCACCATCGCCGAAAGGTCGTTGCCCACGGCCCCAGTCTGCTCCTCGCTCGGAGGGGGAGTCGAGCCGCTCAGGCATCCTGGTTGGGTCGGCCGCTGTGTACCGGCCCGTCGACCGACCAGGGAAAATTGATCCAGCGGTCGGTATGGCGCCACACGTACTCGCATCGCACGCTCGAGCGCGGCTTCTCATAGATCACCGCGCAGCGCACCTCGGCTACGTGCCGGGCGCAGAATTCCTCCACCAATCGCAGCGTCGCGCCGGTGTCGGCCACGTCGTCGGCCACCAGGACCCGAGCACCGGAAAGGTCTACGGGATCCGGCACCGGCGGAAGGACGACCGGCATGTCAAGGCGCTGATCGACGCCTGTGTAGAACTTTACGTTCATCACGTGCAGATTCTTGACGTTCAGGGCGTAACCGAGGGCACCGGCGGTGAACAGTCCTCCGCGCGCGATCGACAAGACGAGATCGGGCCGGTAATCGTCATCGGCGATCTGTTGGGCGAGTTCCCGCGTGGCTCGGCCGAAAAGTGACCAGGTCAGTTCCTCGCGTTCGTCATCGCCGGGCACGGACCCCGGATTCGTGCCCGTCGACTCCATGACGACAGCCTGCCAGAGTCGTGCATCGCGCCCCGGCGGTCGACGTGTCGTGATCAGTTGACCTGATCCGGGTCCGCGCCGGTGCGCTCGTTCCGGTTGAGTTCGGTAATGGCCTCGACGTCGTCGTTGTCCAGTTCGACGTCGAATATCTCGAAGTTCTCGCTGATCCGCTCGGGACGTACCGACTTGGGGATGGCGACGTTACCCAATGCGATGTGCCAGGCGAGAACGATCTGGGCCGGTGTCTTGTCGTACTTGTCGGCCAAGGCGTTGATGGTCGGGTCGATCAGAAGCTCGCCCCCGCGAGCTAGGGGCGCCCAGGCTTCGGTGACAATGCCGTGTTGTTCGTGAAAGGCCCGCAGCGCGGACTGCGTGAGATATGGCGAGAGCTCGATCTGGTTGACCGCAGGGACGACGGACGATTCGTCGATAAGTCGTTGCAACTGCTCGACCGTGAAATTCGAGACGCCGATGTTGCGCGCGCGACCGTCTGCGTGAATCTTTTCCAGCGCGCGCCATGATTCGACGTACAGGTTGCGCTGTGGGGCCGGCCAATGAATGAGGTACAGATCGAGGTAGTCGAGCCCGAGCAGCTCCAGGCTGCGGTCGAACGCGCGCAACGCCTTGTCATAGCCCTGCTCGCTATTCCACAGCTTGGTGGTTACGAACAGATCCTCACGAGCCAGCTGGGAGCAGTTCAGACCCCGGCCGACCTCGGCCTCATTCCGGTACAAGGTCGCCGTGTCGATGCTGCGATAGCCCACGGACAGGGCGGCGCACACGGCGGCTTCAGTCTCTACGTCGGGTATCTGCCAGACGCCGTAACCGAGCTGAGGCATCCGACCACCCGTGTTGAGTGTGACGTAGGGCTGGTCGACCATCGAGAGCGTCCTCCGGCTCGGTGTGAACATCAAGTAGATACCCGGGCGCCTCAGCCGGCATTCACCACCCGCTCCCCGTCGGCCAACCGGTACCGTGACTGCCCGTGCGCCTGGTTATCGCCCGCTGCAGCGTGGACTACGCCGGCCGCCTGACGGCCCACCTACCTCTGGCGACTCGGCTGCTCATGGTCAAGGCCGACGGCTCGGTGTTGGTGCATTCCGACGGCGGCTCGTACAAGCCGCTCAACTGGATGAGTCCGCCCTGCATGCTGCGCGAGGAGCCGGGGCGCTGGACCGTGGTGAACAAGGCCGGCGAGCAGCTCGTCATCACCATCGAGGACGTGCTGGAAGACGTCGGCTACGAGCTGGGTGTCGATCCCGGACTGGTCAAGGACGGGGTCGAGGCCCACTTGCAGGCGTTGCTGGCCGAGCACGTCCACACGCTCGGTGCCGGTTATCGCCTCGTCCGGCGGGAGTACCCCACCCCGGTCGGTCCGGTCGACCTGCTCGTTCGCGATCCTGCGGGTGTCGCTGTCGCGGTCGAGATCAAGCGCCGGGGTGAAATAGACGGCGTCGAACAGCTCACGCGCTATCTGGAACTGCTCAACCGCGATCCGCTACTCGCGCCGGTTCGCGGAGTGTTCGCCGCCCAGGAGATCAAGCCGCAGGCCCGCACGTTGGCCGAGGATCGCGGCATCAGTTGCGTCGTGCTCGACTACGACGAGCTGCGGGGGATCGACAACAAGGACGCCCGGCTGTTCTGACGCGTCGTTCGTTCGGGTTTGCGGGCGGGTTCATGATCGACGTCCCTTATGGCGTAATGGGAAAGTGACTGGCGATCATGGGCCGCCTGGGCGTAGAATAGAATATATGTTCGGTAGCGATCATGGATCGGGCGGTGACGCTGGCAGCACTCCCGGCTGGGGTGCGCCGGTGGCGGCGGTGGCTGCGTATGCCGGGCTGGTCGACGGCTGCGACCAGGTGATCGCGCCCGCGGCCGCGCACGTCGTCGCCTGGCCTGACGATGACCCTGGCGCTGAGCAACGTCGGCACTGGCATCGGCCGTGCTGGTCCGCTCGCGATCGGCGCGGGCCGGGTCGCTGAGCTGCGCCGATCAGCGGCTGCGTTGCCGGGGGATGACGATTTCACGGATGAGCAGATCAGCGCTCGCGACCAGCGGAATCGACAGTAGGAAGCCGTAGATTCCGAGCAGCGTCGCCCCGATCAGCGCGCCGATGATGGTGGCGGCCGGATTGATCCGCACCCGGGTACGGAAAAGCCGCGGGACCAAGATGTGGTTTTCCGCCAACTGATAGACGATTAAGAACACGATGGTGGCGATTCCGGCGCCGATCGACGAGATCAGCACCACGGTCGACACGACGATGGCGGCCACGGCGGCGCCGACCAGCGGAATGACGTCGAGCAGAGCGACCACGAGTGCGAGTGCGATCGGAAGCGGAGCCCCGATCGCCTCGAGCCAAAGCAGGGTGATAACGCCCGCGATCAGGGCCACCAGCAGGTTCCCAGCGACATATTCGCCCAGCTGAGCAGTGATTTTGCCGCCTACGACCTCGGCCCGCTCCCGACGCGAGCGCGGGATCAGCCGATAACCGAAGCTGGTGATGCTGTCGAGATAGGCCATGAAATACAACGTCAGAATCAGGATGGTGACGCCGTCGAAGATCGTTGAGGCTACTGCGGTGCCGGCCGAGAGCGCGTTGCCGGCCAGCAGGTTCACCAGTTGCCCGGACTTGACGTAGGACCGCATCTTGTCGATCAGGTGCACGTGCTGATCCAGGTCGTTGACCCGGCGATTCTTCTGCAGGTCATCGAGGTAGCCGGGGACCTTGTGAACGAAGGTGGTCACCTGGTCGACCAGCGGCGGAACCACCAGGAACCCGAATGCGGTCGCGACTCCCGCGATGCCGATGAACACCAGCGCCACCGCCATGGAACGGCGGATGCCGATCCGCTGCAGCGCCCGCACGACGGGGTCCAGCCCGACAGCGAAGAACAGGGCGACGCCGAGCAGGATCAGCATGTCCTTTGCGGCGACCGTCGCGCGGAACAGCAGATAGGTGATTCCGACGCCGACGGCGGCGCCGAAGCCGAGCACGAGCGGCGAGATCGCCCAGCCGCGCTGACGAGCCTCGCTCACCTCGGCCGGAGAGCCGGCGGTGGGCTCAGCCGCCATGCACTGGACCGGCCTCGGGGGCGGCGAGGGGCTGATCGCCCGGCATCGGCGCGACGTCAACCTGCGCGGGCGCGCCCGCGATCGCGGCGGTGGCGGTCGGCAGGACCTCCGTGCGCAAGGTGTCAGCAAGCGAAGTGTCAGCGAGAGTGCTGTCAGCGAGCGAGCTGTCCGCGAGGGGGGTTCCAGGGCCCCCGGACTGGGTGTCGGCAGCTTCACCGTCCCGGTCGTCAGTGGCGTCGACCGGCTGTGCGGATTGCGACGCGGTGACGATCGTGCTCAGCCGCCGCACGAGCATGCCCAACTCGGTGAAGATCTCGTTGCGCTGGCGGTCGAGTTCTTCGACGCGGGCGCCGGCCTCGGCGGTGCGTCGACGCGCCTCTATCCGCGCGTCGGAGACCGCCTCGGCCGCCTCCGCGTGCGCCGCCGCCAGCAGCTTCGCCGCCCGGTTAGCCTGCTCGGTCCGCCGTAACCGCAGGGTGATTTCGAAGTCCTGCTCGGCTGTTGTGATCCGCTCGCGACTCTGCTGTTCGAGTTGTGCCCGTCGCTGCGCGGCTTCGCCGTCGAGTCGGGTGCGGGTGAGGTCGGCCTCGGCGGTGATCTGCTCTTCCTGGCGCCGCGTTCGCTCCAGATCCGCAGCCATGCGTTCGGTGGTTTCAACCCGGTAGCGGTCGGCCTCGGCGATCCGCCGGCGAAACTCCTCGTCCGCCTCGGCCTGCCGCGCCGTGGCCGTCTGGACGATGTCGTCGGCCTCGTCACGGGCAGTGGCGCGCACCCGCTCGGCTGCCTCGTCGGCGACCTTGCGGATTTGCAGCACGTAGGCTTCCGCCTCGTTGCGGATACGGACGGCGTCGGCGCTGGCGGAGTCCAGAATCTCGCGAACCCGCGGGTCGATGTTGGTCTGGGTCACCGGATCGGTCGCCGCCCGCAGCTGCCGGCGCAGTGACTCCACCTGGGCGTGCACGCTGGCCAGTTGGGCGGCCA
>JAFAWL010000198.1 GCA_019241805.1 Actinomycetota bacterium | reverse complement strand
ACTCCTGCTGCACAGCTGTCGGCTCAATCACGCCGAGGCGCACGCCGACCCGCAGTACTTCGCTGACCACGACATCGGCGGCCGTGAACTTCCGATGCACGTAACCGTCTGCGGCGACCAACCGGCGCCGCGACCGCCTCGGCAGCGGCGTTGGCGCGCCGGCTCGCGGCGTCCGCAATCTCGGGAGCGGCTGAGCGATGCCGATAGGCCTCGATCAACGGGGCCTCCAGCTCTGTCATCGCGAACATCGCCCACTGGGTGACGATCGCGCGGTCATGCGTCGCAACCGGCGGGATCAGCACATCGTCACCGGCAAGATCGGCGACGTGGAGGCAGAGGTACGTCGATTCGTGCAGCGGACCGACTGGATCCTCTAAGACGGGGACACGACCGAGCGGGTGGCGCGCTCGGTGCACGGCGTCAGCTGCGTCTTCTTTGGTGAGGATCGTGACTTCGTACGGGAGGCCGGCTTCCTCGAGGGTCCACGCGACCCGGATCGGCCGGCCGGCGCCTGTGCGATGGAACACTCGCAACGGCATCCGGAGGGCCGTGCCGTCATGCGGGTCAGCCGTCATCTCGACGCCCGCTCGTCGCGTTCGGATCTCGTCTTTACTTGCTCGTGAGAAAGCCCGAACGGATCGTACCGTCGAGATGCAAGCCCCCAACGCGATGTGGCAGTCGGACTCGGCGCCCTGCCGTGGCCGGCCGCGAGCCCTTTGTTCCGGCGGCGTCCGCCGCGATCTCGACGCCGCGCGGTTGCGCCGCGGCCCTCGATCCGGTAGATTAGACGCAGTGTCTAATGAGGGCAGGTGTGGTGGCAGAGACCAGGCCGGGCGCAAAATCTGACGAGCCCCTCGCCAGCATAGAAGACGCAGTCGAGAGCTTGCTCCGCGGTCGGATGCTGGTCGTTGTCGATGCGCCGGACCGCGAGAACGAGGGCGACCTGTTGATGGCCGCGGAGCACATCACGCCCGCCGCCGTGAACTTCATGGCGAAGCAGGGGCGGGGGCTCATATGCGTTCCGATGCTGTCCGACCGCCTCGACTACCTGGCGATCCCGGCGATGACCAACCGCAACCGCGATCCCAATGGAACCGCGTTCCACGTGAGCGTGGATCATCGGCAGACCACGACGGGAATCTCGGTCTCGGATCGTGCGCTGACGATCGCCGCACTCGCCGAGCCGCTGAGCCGCAGCGACGACTTCACCCAACCCGGCCACGTGTTCCCCCTCTCATACCGCGACGGCGGAGTTTTGTCTCGAGCGGGCCACACCGAGGCGGCGATCGACCTCATGCGAATCGCCGGCCTCGGCCCGACCGGTGTGATCTGCGAGATTGCCCGCGAGGACGGTGAGATGGCGCGCGTTCCGGAACTGCGGCGGTTTGCCGAGCAGTTCCGTCTGCCGATGATCGCCATCAGCGATCTGATCTCCTACCGTCGCCGGCATGACCGCATCGTCGAGCGGGCCAGCCAGGCGCGGATCCCTTTGGAGCAAGGCTCGTTCACGGCGGTCGGCTACAGGGACACGATGCAGGGACACGAGCACGTGGCGTTCGTGTACGGCGACATCGAGCGCGCCGACTCGGCTCTGGTTCGTGTGCATTCCGAATGTCTCACCGGCGATGTGTTCCGCTCGCAGCGCTGCGACTGCGGCCACCAGTTGCAGCTTGCGCTCCAGAAGGTCGCCGACGAAGGGGCTGGAGTCGTCATCTACCTTCGCGGGCACGAAGGCCGCGGCATCGGACTTATCGACAAGCTGAATGCCTATCAACTTCAGGACGGGGCCGGGCTGGATACGGTCGAGGCCAATCTCCACCTCGGCCACGCTGCCGACGAGCGGGATTACGCTGTCGCCGCACAGATTCTCACTGAGCTCGGCATCGAAGCAGTCGATCTGCTGACCAACAACCCGGCGAAGCGCGAAGGACTCGAGCGCTACGGCACCCGGGTCGTCCAGACGGTGCCGCTTGTTGCGCCACCCACCCCGCAGAACGTCGCCTATCTGGCGACCAAACAGCAGCGGATGGGTCATCGCCTCGGCCTCGGTGCGTGAGGCGCGCGTTCGCGTTTCCCGGACGCCGTCGATCACAACATGAGGGCCGCAGTCTTGCATGAGGCTGGGTCGCCGCTTGCGATCGAAGACGTCGAGCTTGACGTTCCGGGTGATCACGAGGTGCTCATCCGAACGCACGCCGCCACTGTGTGCCATAGCGACGAAAGCGTCCGTTCCGGCCAGCTCCCCTGGCCGCTCCCAGCCGTCCTCGGGCACGAATCGGCCGGGACCGTCGAGCGGACCGGCGATAAGGTGACTTACTGCCGCCCCGTAGCGAAGGCGGTCTCGCCAACCGTCGGGTTTGGGCGGATTTCGGTCTCTCGCCGGCACGGGATCTCCGAGAGTTGTGTGCCGCCGGCGGCATCGCTCCCGACGGAATCGCCCTTGACGAGGACGGGGCGCTCTGGGTGGCGGACTGCACTGGCGTCGGTGCCCACCGCGTTCGTCCAGGGGGCGAGATCGTCGCACGGTCGCCTTGTCCGGAAATCTGACGGCATATTCGGTCGCGCTCGGGGGCCTGGACGGCCGAACCCTGTATCTGTGCGCGGGGCCCCGCCTGAGCCTGGATCGTCCCGATCCCGTGACCGCGCGTAACGGTCTCGTACCCTCGGTGAGGGTCGAGGTGCCGGCGGCGGAACCCGGCTGAGTCAAGTCCAGCCGCACACCCGCCCGCTCGAGAGTCGGTGTCTTAGGGCTCCGGCGTGTCGCCGGGCGGGTGAATCGGGATGTGAGCGTCCTCGGCGCGTACTGGTGCCACGGCGTCGGGCGCTCCGATCAGTTCGCGGAGCTCGCGGGTCTGCTTCGGGGCGTTCCAGCCGAGCACCCCATGGACGGTGCCATCCCGCCTGTACGCCACGACGAAGCGCCCTGACTCGATGCTTCCGTACTCGACGGTGAGCTCCGCACCGGCTGGGAGCACCCCATGGGACTGGAGCTTGACGTCGTACTGGTCCGACCAGAAATACGGCACCGGTGAGAACGCGCGGTCTTCACCCAGCAGATTGGCGGCCACCGCGAGCCCCTGCTCGCTCGCGTTGGTCCGGTGCTCAACGCGCATCTCCCGGCCGAACCGAGTATTGAACCATTCCGCAACGTCGCCGGCCGCATACACATCGACCGCGGCTCGGCACCGGTCGTCGCACGCAATGCCATCGGACAGCCGGAGACCGCTCTGCTGAAGCCATTCCGTCGCCGGTGTGCATCCGATGGCAACGAGGACCGTGTCGGCCGCGACGACAGAGCCGTTCGTCTCACGGACGGAGCTCACGCGACCTTCGCCTTCGATCCCGGCGACGCCGATCCCCAGCC
>JAFAWL010000197.1 GCA_019241805.1 Actinomycetota bacterium | reverse complement strand
TAGAAGACCGAATCGTGCACGCGGTACGTCGGGTCGTCGTGCGTGGTCGGCCGGGAGTCTTCGAAGCAGCCGCCCTGATCGATCGAGATGTCCACCAGCACCGAACCGGGTTTCATCCGCCGGACCAGGTCGTTGGTGATCAGCTTCGGCGCCTTCGCGCCCGGGATCAGCACGGCGCCGATGACCAGATCCGCGTCGAGCACGGCTCGCTCGACCTCGTAGGCGTTGGACGCGATGGTCTGGCAATGACCCTGGTAGATGGCGTCCATCTGCCGCAGCCGGGCGATGTTGCGGTCCAGCAGCAGAACCTCGGCCTCCATGCCCAGAGCGATCGCAGCCGCGTTCTGGCCGGACACGCCGGCACCGATGACGACGACCTTCGCCGCGTACACGCCGGGTACGCCACCCATCAGCACACCGCGCCCGCCGCCCTGGCTCATCAGGTGATAGGCCCCGACCTGCGGCGCGAGCCGGCCCGCCACCTCGGACATCGGCGCGAGCAGCGGCAGCGACCCGTCCGGCAGCTGGACCGTCTCGTAGGCGATCGCCGTGGTGCCGGAGGCGAGCAGCGCATCGGTGCACTCCTTGGACGCCGCCAGATGCAGGTAGGTGAACAGCACTTGGTCCTTACGCATCCGGTGGTATTCCTCGGCGATCGGTTCCTTCACCTTGAGGATCAGCTCCCCGGTCGCCCAGACCTCGTCGGCTGTGTCGAGGATCCGGGCGCCAGCGACGACGAAGTCGTCATTCGGGATCGAGGAGCCGAGCCCGGCGTCGCGTTGGACGAACACGTCGTGTCCGTTGCGGACCAGCTCGTTGACACCGGACGGTGTGATCGCCACGCGGTACTCGTTGTTCTTGACCTCAGCCGGGATACCAACCTTCATCCACTACCTCCGTAGTCCGCAACGGGCGGCGACTGTTACAGCCGGCGCCAGGCCTCGGTGAGCACCGAACGCAGGATCTGTTCCATCTCGTCGAACTCTGACTGGCCGACGATGAGCGGCGGCGCCAGCTGGATCACCGGGTCACCGCGGTCGTCGGCACGGCAGTACAGGCCGGCGGAGAACAGTTCCTTGGACAGGAATCCGCGCAGCAGCCACTCGGATTCGTCGTCGTCGAAGGTCTCCTTGGTCGCCTTGTCCTTCACTAACTCGATGCCGTAGAAGTAGCCGTCGCCGCGGACGTCGCCGACGATCGGAAGGTCGGTGAGCTTCTCCAACGTGGCCCGGAACGCGCCCTCGTTATCCAGCACGTGCTGGTTGAGCCCCTCGCGCTCGAAGATGTCCAGGTTGGCCAGGGCTACCGCGGCCGAGACCGGGTGGCCGCCGAAGGTGTAACCGTGCGGGAAGTACGCGTCGCCGCTCCAGAACGGCTCCGCGACCCGGTCGCTGGCGATGCAGGCGCCGATCGGGGAGTAGCCGCTGGCCACGCCCTTCGAGCAGGTGATCAGGTCTGGTACGTATCCGAACTTCTCACAACCGAAGATGGTGCCCAGCCGGCCGAAGGAGCAGATGACCTCGTCCGAGACCAGCAGCACGTCGTGCCGGTCGCAGATCTCGCGGACCCGGGCGAAGTATCCAGGCGGCGGCGGGAAGCAGCCGCCGGAGTTCTGCACCGGCTCGAGGAAGACGGCGGCCACGGTGTCCGGGCCTTCCATCTCGATCGCCGCCTCGATCTGGTCCGCTGCCCAGCGGCCGAACGCCTCCAGGTCGTCACCATGCTCGGGGGCGCGGTAGAAGTTCGTATTTGGAACTTTGATCCCGCCCGGGACGAGTGGCTCGAACTGCTGCTTGAGCGCCGGCACGCCGGTGATCGACAGTGCGCCTTGGGGGGTGCCGTGATAGGCGACCGCGCGGCTGATCACCTTGTGCTTCAGCGGTTTTCCGGTCAGCTTGAAGTACTGCTTGGCCAGCTTCCAGGCGCTCTCGACTGCCTCGCCGCCACCGGTGGTGAAGAAGATCTTGTTCAGATCGCCGGGTGCCAGATCGGCGAGCCGGTCGGCGAGTTCGATCCCGGCCGGATGCGCATAGGACCATACTGGGAAGTACGCCAGCTCGCTGGCCTGCTTGTAGGCGGCCTCGGCGAGCTCCTGCCGGCCGTGCCCGACTTGCACCACGAACAGGCCGGCCAGCCCGTCGAGATAGCGCTTGCCGTTGATGTCGTAGATGTAGGCGCCCTCGCCGCGCACGATGGTCGGGATGCGTGCGCCGGCGTAGGAACTGAGCTTGGTGAAGTGCATCCACAGGTGGTCGTGGGCCTTGACGTCGAGCCCGGCCGGATCCAGCCCGGGTCGTGGCTCGTCGGTGGCGTGTTGCTCGACCGGTACGGCTGTCGGAGTAGTGGTCATCGGGCACCCCAGTTGTAGGTCTGTTTGGTCAACTTCAGGTAGAGCAGCGTTTCGGTGCGCCGAACCCCGGGAAGGGTGCGTATCTGGCCGTTCAGCAGCGTCAGCAGATGCTCGTCGTCTTTGACCACGACCTCGGCGAGGACGTCCACCGATCCGGCGACGACGACGATGTAGACGACTTCCGGGATCCGCTCCAGCGCGGATACCACCGGCTCGCTGTCGCCTTCGACGGACAGCTGGATCATGGCTTGGCGGTGGAATCCCACCTGCATCGGATCGGTCACCGCGACGATCTGCATGACGCCGGATTCGACCAGTTTCTGTACCCGTTGGCGCACCGCAGCCTCGGACAGCCCGACCGCCTTGCCGATCGTGGCGTAGGGCCGTCGGCCGTCCTCCTGCAGCTGCTCGATGATGGCCCGGCTCACGTCATCGGGGACGGCGGAGTTGTTCCGGGGCACCACCCGAGCTTGACCGGTCGGACGATATTATGCAAGTGATTTCGTCGTACGCAACCCTTAGAACTACTGATTCATTCGTGTTGCCGTGGCACAGTGCCTCTCTGGAATACACCCTCTAGATTGCGGTCGTGAGTCGATACGGGGCACAGTTCGGTCCCGATATCACCTTTCTCGGCGTTCCGCCCTGCGACTGGGGCGAACCGGACAGCTACCGGGACGCGGACGTCGTCATCCTGGGCGCACCTTTCGACGGGGGCACCTCGCACCGCGCCGGGACCCGATTCGGCCCCCGGTATATCCGCCAGACCTGCTATTTGCCGCAGGACGGATCCCGGCCGTCGCTGGCGCTGGGCGTGGACGGCTTGCGCGACCTGGTCGTCTATGACGCGGGTGACGTCGAGATGTTCTCCGGCGACGCGGCCCGCTCGGTCCGCGACCTCCAGGCGGCCGTCTACGCGGTGGCGCGAACCGGTGCGATCCCGCTGATCCTGGGCGGCGACCACACGATCGCCTGGCCCGATGCGGCCGGCGTCGCGCAGCATCTGGGCGCCGGGCGGATCTCGATGGTCCACTTCGACGCCCACGCCGACACCGGCGACATCGAGTTCGGCTCGCTGATCGGGCACGGTCAGCCGATGCGCCGCCTGATCGAATCCGGCGCGGTTCGTGGCGACCGCTTCCTGCAGATCGGGCTGCGCGGCTACTGGCCGCCGCCGGACGTCCTGGACTGGATGGCGGCGCACGGGATGCGGTCCTACGAGATGTCCGAGATCACGGCGCGCGGGCTGGCGGAGTGTCTGAGTGAGGCGTTCGGAATCGCCCAGGACGACTGCGACGGCGTCTTCCTGTCCGTCGACATCGACGTCTGCGACCCGGGCCATGCGCCGGGCACCGGGACCCCGGAGCCGGGTGGTCTCACCGCCCGCGAGTTACTCGACGCGGTCCGTCGGGTCGGCTACGAGCTGCCGGTGGTCGGGGTGGACGTGGTCGAGGTATCTCCGCCCTACGACCATGCCGACATCACCTCGTTCCTGGCCAACCGGGTCGTGCTGGAGGTTCTGTCGGCGATCGCGCGCCGGCGTCGGGATGCGCGGGACGGCGGCCGGTGGGATCCGCGCCGGCCGTTGCTCGAGGGCAGATAACGCGACGGATACCCGCGGCAAACCCGTCCGACCACCGCCATGTGCTCATTTCGCGGCACAGTGTCATCATCGCAAGCGTTTTCGTGTTCTAGGCCCATAGTCTGCAATCGGATCCGTGGCATGCCCTAAGGTCTGCGCTATGCGCGTCCTCGTCGTCGGCGCCGGGGGAGTGGGCTCTGCGTTCGCGGCGCTCGCCGCCCGGCGGGAGTTCCTGTCCCAGGTCGTTCTGGCCGATTACGACCGCGGCCGTGCGGAACGGGCGGTGGACGCGGCGCGCGATGCCCGATTTCGCGCCGATCACGTCGACGCGTCCGATCAGGCGGCGGTCGAGTCGTTGATTCGCACGCACCAGGTCGACGCCGTCCTGGGCGCCACCGATCCCCGATTCACGATGCCGATCTTCCGGGCCGCGCTG
>JAFAWL010000286.1 GCA_019241805.1 Actinomycetota bacterium | reverse complement strand
TGTTGGCACGTCGGCGGGACGACCGACTCCTTCGGGCCCGAGCTAAGACCGGTCACCAACGGCTTGGGCTTCCTGCCCTACGCCAACGGTGTGCACTACGACTCCGAGCCGCAGCGTCGTCCGCTGTTCCAGCAGCTCGTCGCCGATGGCACGTTGCCGCCCGGCTACGCGACCGACGACGGTGCCGGACTCCTCTACCGCGGGACCGAATTCGTCGAGGCGGTAACCGAGGTCGACGGCAAACTGGGCTATCACGTCACCCGATCGGCCGACGGTCGTGCCGAGGAGACACCGCTGGATACCCGGCGCTTGCGCTGAGCGTGGGCCGGTCATCGGACGGCGAGCGCAACAACCCCGAAACCGAGCATCCGCGTACGCTGGCGAAGTGAACGATGTGCGCCTGATCCGGGTCGGAATGATCGACTACGAGCAGGCCTGGCAGATGCAGCGCGAGTTGCACGCGGCGCGGGTCGACAACGCCGTTCCGGACTCGATACTGCTGCTCGAGCACCCATCGGTCTACACCGCGGGCAAGCGCACCCGTCCGCACGAACGCCCCGTCGACGGCACCCCGGTGATCGAGGTCGACCGCGGCGGAAAGATCACGTGGCACGGTCCCGGTCAGCTCGTCGGCTACCCGATCGTGCGGCTGTCCGACCCGGTCGATGTCGTCGACTACGTGCGGCGGCTCGAAGGCGTGCTGATGGACGCCTGCGCCCGACTCGGAGTGCATACCGTGCCGGTCCCCGGCCGGGCCGGTGTCTGGCTCCCCGCGGACGGGAGCCGGATCGAACGCAAGATCGCCGCTATCGGGGTGCGCGTCGCCAAGGGCGTGACACTGCACGGATTCGCGCTCAACTGCAACCCCGACATGACGGCGTTCAGCCGGATCGTGCCCTGCGGACTGGACGACGCCGGGGTCACGTCGCTCTCGGCCGAGTTGGCGCGCGACGTGACGGTGGCCGAGGTGCTGCCCGTCATCGAGGACGTCTTGCCCGCACTGGTCGGCGCCAGTGCCTTGCCGATCGGTCTGGCCTCGTGACCGTCACCGATCGGCAAACCGCTGCGCTCCCGGCCGGCGGACGTCGGCTGCTTCGGATCGAGGCCCGCAACACCGCGGTGCCGATCGAGCGCAAGCCGGAGTGGATCAAGACGCGAGCCCGAATGGGGCCGGAGTACACCGAGCTGCGCGAGTTGGTCCGCAGCGAGGGCTTGCACACGGTCTGCCAGGAAGCGGGCTGCCCCAACATCTATGAATGCTGGGAGGATCGCGAGGCGACCTTCCTGATCGGGGGCGATCAGTGCACCCGACGCTGCGACTTCTGCCAGATCGACACCGGTAAACCGACCGCGCTCGATGTGGACGAGCCCCGTCGGGTGGCACAGAGCGTGCGCACAATGCAGCTGCGGTATGCCACGGTCACCGGCGTCGCCCGGGATGATCTGGACGACGGCGGAGCCTGGCTATATGCCGAGACCGTGCGCCAGATACACGAACTGAATTCCGGCACCGGCGTCGAGGTACTGATCCCCGACTTCAATGCCGTGCCCGACCAGCTCGCGGAGGTCTTCGGCGCCCGGCCGGAGGTGCTGGCGCACAACGTGGAGACCGTTCCCCGCATCTTCAAGCAGATCCGGCCCGCATTTCGGTACGAGCGTTCGCTCGACGTGCTCGCGCAGGCTCGGGCCGCGGGACTGGTGACGAAGTCCAACCTGATTCTCGGCCTCGGTGAGCACCGGGACGAGATCAGTCAGGCACTGCTCGACCTACACGCCGCCGGCTGTGAGTTGATCACCATCACGCAGTACCTCCGACCCTCGGCCCGACACCATCCGGTCGCCCGCTGGGTGAAGCCCGAGGAGTTCGTCGCCCTGCGCGAGGAGGCGGAGGACATCGGCTTCGCCGGCGTCATGAGTGGTCCTCTGGTGCGTTCGTCCTACCGCGCCGGGCGGCTCTACGAGCAGGCGGTCGCGGCCCGCGCCTGAGACCGGGAGCCCTATTCTGGACAGCATGGCCAAGACCGCGGCGCCCGGGCGCGTCAAGCTCACCCGCGAGCAGAAGAAGCAGGCACGCCTCGAGCGACGCCAGCAGCGGCGCGAAACGTGGCGCAACATGCTCGAGGCGTTCCGCATGACCGCCGCGGAAGATCGCAGCTTCCTCCCGTTGTTCGTGGCCGCGATCGTGCTGGGTGCGGCCGTTGGGTTCGCCGTGCCGTACCTCATCGACGGCTCGCTGTTGTACAGCATCCCCATCGCGGTCATCCTGGCGGCCGTCGGCGGCATGATCGTTTTCAGCCGGTCGGCCAACCGGATGACCTTCGCCAAGGCCGACGGCACGCCGGGCGCCGCCGCGTGGGTGCTGTCCAATCGCTTGAAGTCAAACCAGATCCGGGGCGACTGGCGGGTGTCCGAGGCAGTGGCCGCTACCGCCCAGCTCGACGCCGTCCACCGGGTGATCGGCTTTCCCGGCATCGTGCTCGTGGGCGAGGGCAACGGCCCGCGGGTGCGCAGCCTGCTGGCGCAGGAAAAGAAAAAGGTATCCCGGGTGGCCGGCGACGTGCCGATCTACGACATCGTCGTCGGCAACGACGAGGGCGAGGTACCGCTGCGCAAGCTGGCCACCCATCTGCAGAAGCTGCCGAAGAATCTGGCCAAGGCCGAGATCGGGAATGTCGAACGCCGGCTGGCCGCGCTGGGCAACCGCCGCGCCCCGCTACCGCAGGGACCGATGCCGGCCGGGGCCAAGATGCGTAACGTCCAGCGAGCCGTGCGTCGGCGCAGCTGACCGTGGCGGCACAGCAGGTCTATCGCGGCGAGCGGCTGGGACTGCCGGCCTCCGGGCCGGGATCGATCGCCAGCGTCGACCGCCGGGTCGTCGCGTTCGTCGTCGATTGCCTCGCCGCGGCGCTCGTCGCCGCGCTATTCACGGCTGGATTCGCCGGTCACCGTGGAGTCGGCGCCCTGCCACAGAGTTGGAGCCTGCTGGCCCTGTTCGCCGACTACGTGATCGGCCTGCCGCTGGCCGGCCGAACGCTGGGCATGAACCTGGCCGGACTGCGTTGCGTACGGGTCGATCGGGCCGCGCGCGTAAGCGTTCTGGACGCGGCCGTGCGAGTGATCCTTCTCATCCTGCTCGTCCCGGCCGTGATCTGGGATCGCGACCAGCGCGGCCTGCATGATCGAGCCGCCCGGACCGTGGTCGTACGCGCATGATCACTATTGGTGAGGGCGTGCTCTGCATAGTCCCCGTAACGTCCCTGAAACAAAGCAGACACCGCCCAGCAACCGCCGGTTCGTAGCTTCCAACCACCCGACACAAACACGGAGGACGGATGTTCAACAGCCCCGAGGAAGTCCTGAGCTTCATCAAGAACGAGGGCGTGGAATTCGTCGACGTCCGCTTCACGGACCTTCCGGGCCAGCAGCAGCACTTCAATGTGCCGGCGCCCACGCTGCCGGACGATTTCTTCACCGAGGGCGCCATGTTCGACGGTTCATCTATCCGCGGCTTCGCGGCGATCCATAAGTCGGACATGAAGTTGATCCCCGACGTGACGACGGCCTACGTCGACCCGTTCCGGGCCGCCAAGACGCTCAACGTCGCCTTCTCGATCGTCGAACCTCGCACCGGCGAGCCCTACGGCCGCGACCCGCGCCAGGTGGCGGCCAAGGCCGAGGCCTGGTTGAAATCGACCGGCATCGCCGACACCTCCTACTTCGGCCCCGAGGCAGAGTTCTACGTCTTCGACGACGTCCGCTTCCAGACCTCGCAGAACGAGGGTTACTACCACATCGACTCGATCGAGGGTGCGTGGAACACCGGCCGGGTCGAGGAGGGCGGTAACCGCGGCTACAAGACGCGTTACAAGGGCGGATATTTCCCGGTGCCACCGGTCGATCACTACGCCGACCTGCGCGACCAGATGAGTACCGCGTTGATCCAGGCGGGCCTAAAGCTCGAGCGAGC
>JAFAWL010000103.1 GCA_019241805.1 Actinomycetota bacterium | reverse complement strand
GATTCAAGTTCTCGACGTATGCGACCTGGTGGATCCGCCAGGCGATCAGCCGGGCCATGGCCGACCAGTCCCGCACGATCCGATTGCCGGTTCACCTCGTCGAGCAGGTAAACAAGCTCCAGCGGATCCGGCGAGAGCTGAACCAGGGGCTCGGCCGTGAAGCCAGTGAGGCCGAACTCGCCGCCGAACTGGATATCACCGAGGACCGGATCCGCGAGCTCATCGACCTGTCGCGCGATCTGGTCAGCCTCGATCAGACCGTCGGCACGGAGGACGACGCTTCGCTGGGCGACTTCATCGCCGATGACAAGGCGCCGGCGGCTGAGGCGTCGGTGGAAGCCGGCCTGATGCGCCAACAGCTGCACTCGATCCTCGGCACGCTCGAGGCCCGGGAGGCGGCGGTCGTGCGGATGCGCTACGGCCTGGACGACGGGCAGCCCCGAACCCTCGACGAGATCGGGCGCTCGTTCAAACTTTCGCGGGAGCGGATCCGTCAGATCGAGCGCGAGACGATGGCCAAGCTGCGCCATCCCTCACGCGCGCAGGCACTGCGGGACTACCTCGACGACTAAGTCGGCCGCGCTGCCGATGCCCGCTGACGACCGGCTGCCCCCGTCGGGGCGCCGGTCGTCGGCATTTCGGGCGCCCCATGTCATTTGCCGGCCGCTGCGTGGAGAATGGAGACGTGAGCCACCACAGCGAGCTGATCGACACGACCGAGATGTATCTGCGGACCGTGTACGAGCTCGAGGAGGAGGGCGTGGTGCCGCTGCGCGCTCGCATCGCCGAGCGCCTCGCACAGAGCGGGCCGACGGTCAGCCAGACGGTCGCCCGAATGGAGCGCGACGGGCTGCTGCACGTCGCGGACGACCGGCATTTGCAGTTGACCGACCAGGGACGCCGCGAGGCGATCGCCGTCATGCGCAAGCACCGACTGGCCGAGCGGCTGCTCGCCGACGTCATCGGGCTCGAATGGGATCAGGTTCACATCGAGGCGTGCCGCTGGGAGCACGTCATGAGCGAGGCGGTCGAACGTCGGATCGTGGCCCTGCTCGACAAGCCGCTGGTGTGCCCGCACGGGAATCCCATTCCGGGGTTGGACGACCTCGGCTTGCCGTTCGCGTCGGTCGACAACAGCGCCAGCTTGGTCAGCCTCGCCCGCGTTCCGACCGAGCGCGGCAGTGCCTATGAGGTCGTCGTCGACCGGATCAGCGAGCAACTTCAACCAGATGCGGCCCTGATGCGGCACCTGGCCCAGGCGCACGTCCAGCCCGGCCATCTGATGTCGATCGTGGCAACCGATACCGGCGTGCGGGTGAGTTCCGGCGGGGTGGACTCCGAGCTGCCGCGGTCGGTCGCCGAGCACATCTTCGTCCGCATCACCGGTCCGGCTGTGCCGAAGGTGGCCCCGGCCGTGTCGTCGGTTGCTGCGCCCGTGTCCGCGGTGGCCCCCGCCGTATCGACGGTGGCATAGGCAGCACCGGCCGGCCGGTAGAATCCGGATCGAGACGTCGAGCGACGTCGCTGACCCGTCGCGAGCCATCGCTGCCTCGCCCCCGGACCGCTGCGCCGGGGAAGTCGTCCCAATCTGAAAGGTGACCGGTGGCGCACGACCCGCAGGGATTCTTGAAGCATGCTCGCGCCGACACCCCCAAGCGTCCTGCGGCCGAGCGCGTGCGCGACTGGCAGCCGATCTATCTCCGGGCCGCCGGCGACGTGGTCGCTGAGCAGGCCGCGCGCTGCATGGACTGCGGCGTCGCGTTCTGCCACAGCGGCTGTCCGCTGGGCAACTTGATCCCGGAGTGGAACGAATTCACCGCCCGAGACGATTACGCCAGCGCGAGCGAGCGGCTTCACGCCACGAACAACTTTCCGGAATTCACCGGTTGGATCTGCCCGGCGCCGTGCGAGGCGGCGTGCGTGCTGGCGTTGAACACCGACCCGGTCACGATCAAGCAGATTGAGGTGTCGATCGTCGAGCGCGCATTCGACGACGGCCTGGTCGAACCGCAGCCGCCGCAGGGCCATTCCGGACGGCGCGTAGCCGTCGTCGGATCCGGCCCAGCCGGCCTGGCGGCCGCCCAACAGCTGACGCGGGCAGGGCACGAGGTCGTCGTCTTCGAACGCGACGACCGGGCCGGTGGCCTGCTGCGCTACGGCATCCCTGATTTCAAGATGCCCAAAGACGTCATCGATAGGCGGCTGGCCCAGATGAGCGCCGAAGGCACCCAGTTCCGGCTCAACAGCGAGGTGCGCGCCGAGGACGTGCCCCGCCTGCGCACCGAGTTCGACGCCGTGGTCCTTGCCATCGGCGCCCTGCAGCCCCGGGAGTTGACGACGCCCGGTCGCGAGTTGATCGGGGTGCACCAGGCGATGACCTACCTGCCTCAGGCGAATCGGGTGCACGCCGGTGACATCTCGGCGCCGGACATCGACGCCCGCGGCAAAAATGTGATCATCATCGGCGGCGGCGACACGGCTGCCGACTGCCTCGGGACAGCCAACCGGCAGGGTGCGGCCTCAGTGACGGTGCTGGATCACAATCCCCGTCCGGCGGTTCGGGCCGGCTTGGTGAATCCGAAGTGGCCGGCGGCGGTGAGCACCCGCGGGGTCTCACCGGCCCACGACGAAGGCGTACACGAGGCCTGGGCGCGCGAAGTCGTGGAATTCCTCGGCGACGAGCGGGGCGCGCTGCGGGCGGTCGTGGTCGACGAGGTGGAGATCGTTCGAGTCGACGGTGTGCGTGAGTTCCGGCCCGTACCCGGCTCGCGGACCGAGTTGCCGGCGGAGCTGGTCCTGCTCGCCGCAGGTTTCGTGGGCACGGATGTGCCCGAACTTCTCGACGCACTCAGCGTCGGGACCCACGCCGGTCGCGCGAATGTCGAGGTCGAGCGTGACTGGCAGACCGGGACGCCCGGTGTCTACGCCTGCGGCGACGCGACGCGCGGCGCCAGCCTGGTTGTCTGGGCCATCGCCGAGGGCCGAGCCTGCGCGGCAGCGATCGACACGGCGTTGTCGGGCACCGGAACGCTGCTTCCCGCCCCGGTGGCCCCGCACGCGGTCGGGCTCTAGCTACACGCCCGAGGTACACGCCCGGCCGCGATTCGTCCGTCGCGATCGGACAACGGCGTCCCCGTCCCGCTGGCGTGCTGACCGGTCACGCGGCGGACCGGCGGCGGCGCAGCCTCGGAGTTCGGAACGGGTCCAGCCCGTGAGCGACGGCGCCGCGCAACAGATCCGCCGCTGCGTAGTCGGGGTCGATCCGCAAGGCGCGCTCGGCCGCGATCATGGCGAGCGCCCCGTTGCCCTCGCGCCAACAGATCCAGGCAAGCAGGAACAACGGCGCCACTGCGAATTGGTCCGGCGCTCGAACCGCGAGCATTCGCCACAGTTCGCGACCCTCGATCCTCCCCTCTTCGATCGCGAACCAGACCGAGTCGCGCACCGAGATGTCGGTGAGCCCGACGAGCAGCAACGCCACCCGCTCGTCGGACGTCCTCGGCCCGATGGGTCCGATCAGAGCCGCGTCCATGTCGCGCGCGGTAGCGAACAATGCCCTGATCACGGACCGGCGGTGCTTGTCGAGGATCGCCGGCGAGCGAGTGGTCCATGCCTGCGCTTGGCGTTGTACCAGCGGTGCCAGTCGGCGTTGAGCGTCGGGATCGGCGTCGATCAGCTCTGCAAGCGCTCCACGATCCGGTAGGGCAACGAGCCCGGCGTAGGTTGCCGACGCGGCGACGGCGCCGGCGCGGTCGAGTTGACGGGCGCCCGCGCAACACGCGCACGCCTGGTGACGGCCGGGGTAGGACCACCAGCGTTCATCGAGCACACCGAGAACATCAAGCACCGAGAATCCGGCGTCGGTGAGCAGGACAGCCCAGCGCTGAATTTCCTGTTCGAAGGGCAGCGATACCGGCTCGGCCTCGGCCACGTCCGCATCGGTGACGGTGGTTCCTGGTTCGGCGTAGACGACGGCCACCACCGCGTCCGCACCCGCACGCCCGAGTACGGACATACACGAGTCGAGCGGGCCGCCGACGCTCGTGTCGGCATCGCCGGCCGCATCCGCGAGATCCATTCGTACGGTGACCGCCACCCGACCGGCGCGAAGGCCGACCAGTACGAGGCTGTCCCTTGGGTGGAAACCGACCAGGTACGGAACCATCTCGAGCAACCCCGCCGGCCCGTCGACATGGATCAGATCTTGTGACGTCATGCGTCCTAGAACACCCGAGCGCGCAGCAATCCTGAGCCGTCTGCCGGCGTCTGTGGACGACCGGGCCCGATGTGGACGCCGCAGTTCCACTTGTCAGTAGGAGGCGCTAGCGGCCCCGTCAGCCCAGCTGACCCGCGCGCCACCGGCGAGCAGCCTCAGCAAGCGCGGCCGCCGTCTGCTCGTTGGCCCACGCCAGTCCGCCGCCGTCGAACTCGCCACGGGCGCGCCGCCCCCGCGCCAACACGCGGAACACCGCAGCGGCGCGGTCGAGCGCCACCCCGAAGTCGCCGACCAGCGCCGTCGCCAGGACCGCGTCACCGACGGCGCTCATCGCGTCGGCGTTGGCGCGGGCATCGACTCCGGCGACGACCACATCCGGGCCGCCCATCCTTTCGCCGCGGGTCCAAAGCTCGACCACCTCGACGGGCGCGGTTCTGATCCAATGACGCAGCAGGTACATCGCCCAGAGCCCGCCCGCCGTCGACTCGCGAGCGGCATCGCGCCATAACGCGGCCAGCGTCTCGATCCCGATGCGGTCGGCCAGTCCGATCAGGGCGGCCGGGTCGCCGGATCCCTCTCGCGCGGCACGTAACAAGACCTGTGCGGTCGCGGCGGCGCGCTCGTCGGGCGACTCGACCTCGAACCCACCGAGCGCGTCGATCAGCGGCGTCAGGTCCGCGTGCGGACTCGGACGCCGTGGACGCGACGGTTCGACGATGATGACCTCCTTGCCGACCGAGCCCGATCCGGTCACGATACGGATGCATCACAACCGGCGCGTGCAGGCGACGTCCCGGCCGGCTCGATCCCTCCCCCGCGGCCCGGTAACGTGGATGGCGGCGTCGGCCCGATCCATGGCCCCCGGTCCCACATTCGCCGCCACGAGCGGCCTTCCGCCGAGAGGCGACCTGGCGGGTCGGCGTCGTCACATCGTTGCCGTTCACTGCGGCAGAACTGAGGCCGGCGGCATGGGTGACGGTGACGGATGGGTCACATGCGAGCTGGGTCATCGGCACTGGGGTCGGCACGGCGCAGCCGGCCTGCTGCTCGTCGACGGGGCGAGAACCGTGCTGCAGCATCGGGCCGAATGGACCCACGAGGGCGGCACGTGGGGGCTGCCCGGCGGAGCCCGTGACAGCCACGAAGACCCCGTCCAGGCGGCCTTGCGTGAGGCCTGGGAGGAGGCCGAGATCGCGGGAACGACCGTGTCGCCGCTCGGGTTCTGGATCGACGATCACGGTGGGTGGAGCTACACCACCGTCGTCGCCGAGGCGGCCGGCCTGATCGAGCCGCACGCGGCCAATGCCGAGAGCACCGAGATCCGCTGGTGGACGGAACCGGCGATCCTCGACCTCCCGTTGCATCATGGTCTGGCCGCCAACTGGAGTCGTCTGGGCCGGTGGCGGCGCCGAGTCCGGCTCGTCGTCGACTGCACGGACGCCTCGCCGCCTCGCACCCTGAAGGCGGCGCGGTCGCTGGCCCGTCACGGCGTGACGCCGCGCCAGATCCGCTCGTCCTCACCGCTGTCGCGGCTGCTGCCGACGATCGAGTTGCGCAACTACCAGGACCCGGACGCAGCCGAGCCGGATCTCGCCGCTGCTCACGCGTGGTGGAAACGGGCCGTCGAGACGACGCCCGACCCTTCCGGTGATTTGGTCACGCTGGCCGCCGACACCACCGAACTGCCCGTCGCCCAGGCGAAATTGCCGGTCGACACGGTCGATGTCGGCGTGGAGTGGCTCTTCGACGCCGCTCCGGCCGGCTGAGGCGCCGCCGACGCAGCCGCGACCCGGTGGCCGCACGACACGCCATAGCACCACCTCGCGCTCGGTCGAACCATGGGGCGGCGATGACGTCCTGATCGCGGCTCGCAACGATGGGCCAATGCGTCTCGATCATGTGTCGTACGCGGCCGGCCCCGAGGGTCTGGCCGCGTGTGTGCAGCGGCTCGGTTCGACGCTCGGCGCGTCCTTCCTCGACGGCGGGTTGCATCCACGCTTCGGCACCCGGAACTTCGTCCTGCCGCTGCGCGGCCGCACCTACCTCGAGGTTGTCGATGTCCTCGACCATCCGGCCGTCGACACGGCACCGTTCGGACGGGCCGTGCGTGACCGCCGAGACGCCGGCGGCGGCTGGCTCGGCTGGGCCGTGCGCGTAGACGACATGGCGCCGATCGAGCAGCGCCTCAGGCGGCATGCGGTCGAGGGACACCGCCGACGGCCGGACGGCTTCGATCTTCGCTGGGCCCAGCTCGGAGTGCTCGATCTCGCAATAGACCCGCAGCGGCCCTTCTTTGTGCGCTGGCTGGTCGACGACGAGCATCATCCGTCGGCCGGCGGCGAACTGCCCGGCACAACCGGCGTGACGTTGACCCATCTCGAGATCGCCGGCGACGACGAGGCGGTCGAGCTGTACCTCGGCGCGTCGACCGGTCAGCCGCTCGACGGGATCACCGTAGAGTGGCTAACCCCGCAACCCGACACCGGAATCGTGGCCGCGACGTTCGACACCGGCCACGGGCCCGTCCGCATCGACTGAGCCCGCCAGCCGGCCGGCGTTCGTCACTGACGTAGCGCCGCCGATCGGTTCGGCCACTGCCGGCACCTCGACGCCCGCAGAATCAGGGCGCCGTCGGGCCGCCAACACCGAGCCGGCCAGGATCAGCGGAAAGCCCACCGCCATGCCGATGGTGAACGTCTCCCCCAGGAGCACGACTCCGCCCAGCACCGCGACGGCCGGATTGACGTAGGTGATCACGACCGCGCGGGCGGGACCGATGTCGGCGATCAGCGAGAAGAAGATGACGAACGCGATTGCCGTGCACACCACACCGAGGGTGAGGACCGACGCGATCGCCTTCGGTCCCAGATCGTGCGGTGGGCTCACGATCGCCGCCGGCAGGTAGGCGATCGCGGTGATCAACAGCGACGACGCGATCACAGGGTACGACGGCAGGTCGGCCAGGCTGCGCGCCATGATGGCCGGCGCCACGGCGTAACCCACTACGACGACCACGACCTCGAGCAACGCCCCGACGTGCAGCTGGCCCAGGTCCAGGCCGACCAGGGCCGCGACACCGCCGACCCCCATCAGTAGGCCGAGCAACCGCAACGGATCGACCCGGTCGTCGGAGCCCACGATCCGGGCGACGAGCACGCCGACGAGCGGCACCGCGGCCACGAGCAGACCGGACAGTGAGCTCGACAGCTTCTCCTCCGCGTCGGACAACATCAGCCACGGCACCGCGACCTCGATCACGGTGAACGCGAGCAACGGCCGCCACCGCGCGAACACATCCCGGAAGCCGCCCTTGGCCAGGGCGATCGGAAGCAGGATCAGGCCGCCGATCGCCGTTCGGGCGAACACCAGTGTCGCCGGCGACAGGTCCCGCACCGCCACCCGGATCAGCAGGTAAGGGATACCCCAGATGACGCACATGGCCGCGAACAACGTCCAACTGCGGCGGCTCATCGAGATCCCTCCTGCGCCCGTACGGGCACGTGCGCCCGACCTCTTGCCAACCTATGCCCCCGCGGCGCGGACCCGGCGCCGTTTTCCTGCCGATCGGCAGGCCAATCACGTGGTCGCGGCCTGCTCGGCCGGGCATAGTGCATAGGGTGCCCAACCTCGAGCTGACCTGGCAGCAGGCCGCCGTGCTCGCGGTCGGGCTCCTCGGCGCCGCCGTCGTGTGCCGGGTCGCCGACGCGCACCGGCTACCGTCGGCATTTCCCGTGCTGCGTGAGGCGGGGATCATCGCCGCCCTCTTCAGCCTGTGGCAGCTCGCCGGCAGCCTGGCCGTGGTGCACACCGCCGGCGCGTTCGACCGGGCCCGGCAGGTCGTGCGCCTCGAACGCGACTGGCATCTGCCCAGCGAGGCCGACATACAGCACCTCGTGCTTCCGCATCACTGGTTGGCGCAACTGTGCAACCTGTATTACGCCGGCGTGCACTTCCTCGCGCTGGGCGCCCTGCTCGTTTGGCTGTTCTGGCGTCATCGGTCGGCCTACGCCCGCATTCGCACCACGCTCGTCCTGCTCACCGCGGCGTGCCTGCTGATCCAGCTGATCCCCGTCGCTCCGCCGCGACTGCTAGCCGGCTACGGCTTCGTCGATCTCGCCGCCCAGTACGGACAGTCGGTGTACGCGGCCTTCCCGACCGCGGATCAGTTCTCGGCCATGCCATCAGTACACGTGGGCTGGGCGGTTCTGATCGGCTGGGCGGCGGTCACGGTCGGAACCGGCCCGTGGCGGTGGGCGTCGCTCCTGCACCCGATCATTACCGTGTTCGTGGTGGTAGCCACGGGCAATCACTTCTGGCTCGACGGCATCGTCGCCGTCGCCCTGCTGGTGCTGGCCGAAATCGTGCGCCGACTGTCCGGCCGGTTGGTATTGCACTGGCTGGACACGAAGAACCGTGAGCTCGTCGTTGCTTGATGCCGACCCCGCTCGTGCATCATGCTGCGGAAATGCAACCAGCGTCTGACACCGCCGCCCAGGCCCAGGTACCGGGCGCGAATTCTCCGCGCGTCCCGATCGGGCAGTACGGCTTCATATCCGACGGCGAAGCGTCCGCCCTGGTGTCTCCCGGCGGTTCCGTGCACTGGATGTGTCTACCTCGCATCGATTCGCCCAGCATCTTCGGCGGCCTGCTCGACCGCCACGCCGGTAGTTTCCGGGTCGGGCCATCGGACGTCGCGGTTCCGGCCGCTCGCCGATACCTGCCGGGCACGATGATTCTGGAAACCAGTTGGGGCACCGATACCGGCTGGATCATCGTGCGGGATGCGCTGCTCATCGGGCCGTGGCGCCACGAATCCGAGCGATCACATACTCATCGCCGCACGCCGACCGACTACGACGCGGAACACATCCTGCTGCGCACAATCCGCTGCGTATCGGGCGAGGTGCAGACGGTCGTCGAATGCGAGCCGGTGATGAACTACGGCCGGGCGCTCGTGACCTGGAACTACACCGACCACGTCTACCACCAAGGTGAGGCTTCCGCGGACGGCCAGGAGATGAAGCTGCGCCTGACCACCGACATGCGAATCGGCTTCGAAGGCGGTCGGGCGGCGGCTCGCACGCTGCTGCGCGAAGGTGACACGCGGTTCGTCGCCTTGTCCTGGGGATCGACCAACCAACCGCCCTTCACATATGAGGATGCCTACAAGCGACTCGTGTGGACGGCGCACCATTGGCAGCACTGGCTGGCCCGCGGTCAATTTCCGGACCATCCGTGGCGAAGCTATCTCCAGCGCAGCGCCCTCACGCTCAAAGGACTCACCTACGCCCCGACCGGAGCGATCGCGGCCGCGGCGACCACGTCGCTACCGGAGACCATCGGCGGCGAACGCAACTACGACTACCGCTACACCTGGATCCGTGACGCGACGTTCGCGCTTTGGGGCATGTACGGCCTCGGCTTCGAATGGGAGGCGGTGGACTTCATGTCGTTCATCGCCGATGTCGCCGGTCGCGACGACGAACTACAGATCATGTACGGCGTCGGTGGTGAAGCCGACCTGGCCGAGCATGAGTTGGATCACCTTTCCGGGTATGCCAATTCACGTCCTGTGCGCATCGGCAACGCCGCCCACTCGCAACGTCAGCACGACGTCTGGGGCGCTCTGCTCGACTCGGCGTATTTGCACAGCAAGACGCATGACCATATGGACGGTCGCATCTGGCCGATCCTGGGCCGACAGGTGGATGCGGCGCTGAAGCACTGGCGTGAGCCTGACGCCGGTATCTGGGAGGTACGCGGCGAACCGCAGCACTTCACCTCGTCGAAGATCATGTGCTGGGTGGCCGCCGATCGCGGTTCCCGGCTGGCCTCGCTGATCGGTCACGACGCGCAGGCGGCGCAGTGGAGCATGGCCGCCGACGAGATCAAGGCCGACATCTTGGCCCACGGCGTCGACGAGCGTGGTGTGCTGACCCAGCATTACGGCACCACTGCGCTCGACGCGTCGCTGTTACTCGCGCCGTTGCTGCGTTTCCTCCCACCGGATGATCCGCGCATCCGGTCGACGGTGCTCGCGATCGCCGACGAGCTGACCGAAGACGGATTCGTCCTTCGTTACCGCACGGAGCAGACCGACGACGGATTCCACGGAAAAGAAGGCAGCTTCACCATCTGCTCGTTTTGGCTGGTGTCGGCGCTGTCCGAGATCGGTGAGCACGAACGGGCTCGGGCACTGTGCGCGAAGCTACTCTCGTTCGCCGGCCCGTTGGAGCTCTACGCCGAGGAAATCGATACGACCACGGGCGAGCACCTGGGTAACTTCCCACAGGCCTTCACACACCTTGCGTTGATCAACGCGGTGCTGCACGTCATTGCGAATGAAACCGATGGCGAAGAAGAAGTCGACTCATCGCCTTCTTGATCTAGCGACTCGAGCGCTTACCGGTCGGTTCCGACGACTCACCTTTGCCTGGGACATAACGGAGTACCCGTGGACGTCTGGACCTCAGTTGACAACTACTTCGCGTCGACGTTCGCCTTCGGCGACGCACCCGCAGCGGCTGCACTCGTCGCCAATCAGGCGAACGGACTGCCGCCGATTGACATCGCCCCCAACCAGGGAGCTTTGTTCGGACTACTGGCGCGCAGCATCGGCGCCCGGCGAATCCTCGAAGTCGGCACCCTCGGCGGTTACAGCACGATTTGGCTGGCCGGTGCACTGCCGCCCGGCGGTCGACTGGTGACGCTCGAACTCGATCGCGACCATGCCGCTCTCGCCCGCGACAACATCGCTGCCGCCGGCTTGGCCGAACGGGTCGACGTACGCGTGGGCCCTGCGGGCGAGACGCTCGCGGAATTCATCCGAGCTGGCAGCGAGCCGTTCGACCTGAGCTTCATCGACGCGGACAAGGCGCAGAACGTGACGTATTTCGAGGCCGCCTTGCATTTGAGCCGCCCGGGCGCGCTGATCGTCGTCGACAACGTCGTGCGGGGCGGCGCGGTGGTCGACGTCGGCAGCGACGATCCGAACGTGCGGGGCACGCGGGCGTTGTTCGACCACGTCGGACAAGACTCACGCGTGGAGGCGACGGCGATCCAGACCGTCGGCGCCAAGGGCTACGACGGCTTTCTGCTGGCCCGCGTGCGTTGACCTGATCGCGGTGGGCTCGTCGACTCGCGAACGATCAGTTCGACGGGCAGGCGGATGTGCCGGGCACGACGACCGACCACGTGACCGGCAAGTTCCGTCAAGAGGGCCTCGCCTGCCAGCTCTGCCTTCTCCGTGACCGGCTGTCGAATGGTGGTCAGGCGCGGGCGCGTACGGGCCGCGAGCGGACTGTCGTCGAAGCCGGTCACGGAGACCTCACCCGGGACGTCCAGCCCGGCTTGCTGCGCGACCTCGATGACCGCGAGTGCCATCAGGTCGGTGAGGCAGGCGATCGCCGTCGGTCGGGGCACCTGATCGAGCAATCGGTGGGCG
>JAFAWL010000076.1 GCA_019241805.1 Actinomycetota bacterium | reverse complement strand
GGGTGGAACGCTCTGCGCTACGCGTACCACAAGCGGCTAACGCATTGTCTGGCGGACAAGGTCGGCGCCGCGTATCCGTGGACGCGGTATCCCCGTGACCTGGTCGAGGCGGCCGAGCTCGAGTGTCCGTTTCCGGTCGTCCTCAAGCCCGACGCCAAGCCCGAGGAGAATCGTTTCACGCGCGCGAAGGCGTGGCTCGTCCGCGATCGTCCCGCGCTGGTTGCCGGATGGGCCGAGGCGGCCGGATTGGTCGGCCCAGGCGGTGTGATCGTCCAGGAACTCGTGCCGGGCGGCGGGGAGCATCAATACTCGTTCGCCTCCCTATGTCAGGCGGGCGTTTCGCTGGCATCGTTGGTCGCCCGGCGCACCCGCCAATATCCGCGCGACTTCGGGCATTCCAGCTCACTGGTGGAGACGGTGGAGGCCCCCGAGGTCGAACGCCTGGGCCGCGCGATCGTCGAAGCTCTGGGTTGGGACGGGCTGGTCGAGATCGAGTTCAAGCGCGACGCCCGCGATGGTTCCTACAGGCTCCTCGACATCAACCCTCGCGTGTGGACATGGCATGCCCTCGGCCCGCGGGCCGGGGTCGACTTCCCGTATCTCACTTGGCGTCTCTCGCAGGGGCTGCCGATTGACCCGGTGCGAGCCCGGCCCGGGGTCCGCTGGGTACGGCTCGCCACGGACATTCCAAGTGCGCTGGCTGCCGTGCGAGCGGGTCAGCTCTCGCTGCGGGGGTGGGCGGCCTCGCTGCGGCGCCCGCGCCAAGCTGCCGTGCTGGCCTGGGACGACCCGCTGCCCTCGCTGGCGGATCCGCTGCTGACCGTCTGGAGGATGGTTCGCCGCCGCGCCGACGTCAAGCGGCGGGAAAATCAGCGATCGCGTCCGCCACGAGTCCGACCTCGTGGTCCGGCATCCCGGGGTAGATCGGCAGAGACAGAATTCGTTTAGCCAGCGTTTCGGCGACCGGCAGGTGTGACACAGGGCGGGCGGCGTACGCGGGCGTCTGGTGGATCGGCACCGGATAGTGGATGGCGGTGGCGATTCCGCGATTCATCAGATGCACGCGCAGCCGGTCGCGCTCGTCGCTTTGTACGACGAACTGATGGAAGACGTGATCGCTGTCTGCGCCCGTGGCCGCCGGTGGGGTGACCGGGCTATCCCGTAACGCGGCCGTGAGTGCGGCGCCAATTTGCCGTCGCGCCGCGTTCCATGTATCGAGCCGGCGGAGCTTGACGCGCAGGATCGCGGCTTGGATGTCGTCGAGCCGGGCGGTCGTCCCGACTATCTCGTGGTGGTAGCGGACCCGCTCACCGTGCGTGCGCAGCAGCCTGACACGCTCTGCCAGCCGGGCATCGTCGGTCACCAGGGCGCCGGCATCCCCCCACGCACCCAGGTTCTTGGCGGGATAGAACGAGAAGCATCCGGCGATGCCGACCGTACCGGCGCGCCGGTTGCCGATCAGCGCCCCGTGCGCTTGGCACGCGTCCTCGATCACCGCCACGCCGCGCTCTGCGGCCAGCCTCGCGAGCGGCTCGAGCGCCAGCGTCCGACCGTACAGATGGACCGGGATCACGCAACGCGTGCGGGGACCGATCGCGGCCCGCATCGCCCCCGGCGTGATCAGAGCCGTCGTCGGCTCGACGTCGACGAAGCACGGGGTGGCACCGACCAGCGAAACCGCCTCGGCGGTGGCGACGAACGAGTTGGCCGGGATGACGACTTCGTCGCCTGGTCCGATGTCGAGTGCGCGAAGGGCAAGGATCAACGCATCGGTGCCGGAGGAGAGCGCGACCGCGTGCCCGGCGCCGCAGTGGTCGGCCCATTCGGCTTCGAACGCCTCCACTTCAGGACCGAGGATGAACCGGGCCGTCGCCGCCACGTGCTGCACGGCCTCGAGCAACTCGTCCATCAACTCGGGGTCCTCATTGTCGAGCCGAGTGATCGGCACCCGGTAACGCTGAGCGTGGGCGGTCATCGCCCCATTGTTCCGGCTCGGTAGCGTGTTTCAGGCTCGGACTATCCCGTCTAGTGGGGACCCGCGGCCAAGTTCTATACGAATTACCGGGGAAGGTCACATTGGGCCGTGCGAATATTTGGCCCGCTTGGACGGCGAATGGCTCTCGTCGTGGCTGCGAGGAGAGCCACGAGGAGGCGAATGACATGTATCGGTTGACTCGGTGGCTGGTGTGCGGGAGCGTGATTCTCTGCGCAGGTATCTTCGCCAGCAACGCGGCGGCTGCGGCACAGTTCCCGCAGTGTCCAGCGGTCGGCGCTGACACCGGCTGCCAGTACCTGATCACCGTGGGGCCGTTGGGCACCTCACTGGCGACTGATCCGTCGCAACCCTCGTATGCCAACAACCTGGCCGCGACGGGTGAGACCCATACGGCCACCGACGCCTTGGTGGGAGTGCAGAACGACACCTCCACCGCGTTGACCTCGCTCAACATCACCGGACCGATCACCTTCGAGTTCGACGGCGACGGCATATGCGACAACGCGAGCGGGGTGATCCCAAAGGGTTGTCAAACGCCATCTGGGTCCACCGCCTGTGGTCCGGCTAACGGACCCTGCTCGTTCCCACCGCCGGCCGGGGAACCAGCTGGCTACACGGACTTCGGCGCCCCGCACGGCACGCCGGCTTGGCCCAACGGCGACGTACAGAACGGCTACGAGGGACCCACGAGTTGGTTCTCCAATGTCGCCCCGTCCCCCAACGACGGCGGTACGGTCAACTTCTCGCCGGCCGTCCCGCCGGGCCGTTCGACCTACTTCTCGCTCGAGGCGGCACCCAAGGACCTCCCCGTCACGACGTACCTGACGACCACGCAGAGCGCGGCCGGGGTGAGCGGAGCGATTCTGTACCTGCCGCGCGGGGTGCGCGTGCGCAGCGCCGGGCAACTGGTCGGAGGCTCGGGCCATATCGCGGGGCAGGTCACCTTCCGGCTCTACCGCGACCAGACCTGTGCGGGGAGCTCTGTCTACGCGGGGACGAGCAACGTCGCGTCCGGCCCGGTTGCTTCGAACCCGGTTCGCATGGGGGCGGCGGGGACCTACTACTGGCAGGCGACATACGGGGGAGACGGCACGAATGCGCCGTCGGTGAGTGGCTGTGGAAACCAGGCGGTGGTGATTCCGAAGAGCGGCTCCGTTGGTCTCCCCTCCAAT
>JAFAWL010000062.1 GCA_019241805.1 Actinomycetota bacterium | reverse complement strand
GTGCCGGACGAGCCGGAAACGATCGCGCCGGCGTGGCCCATCGTCTTGCCCTCGGGAGCGGTGAAGCCGGCCACGTAGCCGACCACCGGCTTGGAGACGTTCTCGGCGATGAAGGCGGCCGCGCGTTCCTCGGCGTCGCCGCCGATCTCGCCGATCATCACGATCGCTTCCGTTTGCGCGTCGTCCTGGAAAGCGGCTAAACAATCGATGTGGGTGGTGCCGATGATCGGATCGCCGCCTATGCCCACGGCGGTCGAGAATCCGAGATCGCGCAGTTCGTACATCATTTGATAGGTCAACGTGCCCGACTTCGACACCAGGCCGATTCGACCGGACTGCGTAATGTCGGCCGGGATGATGCCGGCATTCGACTTGCCGGGGCTGATCACGCCCGGACAGTTGGGGCCGACGATGCGCGTCGACTTACCTCGTGCGTACGCCCAGAACTGGGCCGTGTCATGCACGGCGACGCCCTCGGTGATCACGATGGCCAGCGGGATCGCGGCGTCGATCGCCTCGATCACCGAATCCTTGGTGAACGCGGGCGGCACGAACCCGACGGTCACGTTCGCGCCGGTTTCGGCCATCGCCTCCGCGACATCAGCGAAGACCGGCAGCACCGTGCCGTCGAAGTCGACCTTCGTTCCGGCCTTGCGGGCGTTCACGCCGCCGACCACGGTCGAACCCGAGGCCAGCATCCGCTTCGTGTGCTTGCTGCCCTCGGAACCGGTGATGCCCTGAACGATGATTCGCGAGTTCTCGTCGAGAAAGATTGACATCGATCAGGCTCCCTGGTTGGCGAGTTCGGCGGCGCGATCGGCGGCGGCATCCATCGTGTCGATCACGGTGACGAGCGGATGGCCTGCTTCTGCCAGGATCCGACGGCCTTCGACGACGTTGTTGCCGTCGAGGCGAACCACCAGTGGTTTGGTCGCTGCGTCACCGAGCATGCCGAGCGCGGTCACGATCCCGTTGGCGACCGCGTCGCAGGCGGTGATGCCGCCGAAGACGTTGACGAACACGCTGCGCACGGCCGGGTCGCCCAGGATGATGTCCAGACCGTCAGCCATCACCCGCGCCGACGCACCGCCCCCGATGTCGAGGAAATTCGCGGGACGCACACCTCCGTGCCGTTCACCGGCGTAGGCGACGACATCGAGCGTCGACATCACGAGGCCCGCGCCGTTGCCGATGATGCCGACCTCGCCGTCGAGCTTGACGTAGTTGAGGTGCTTTTCTTTAGCCTGCTGCTCCAGCGGATCCGTCGCGGCGAGATCCTCGAACTCGGAGTTGTTCGGCTGGCGGAAGTTCGCGTTGTCGTCCAGCGTCACCTTGCCGTCGAGCGCGACGACCTGGCCGTCACCGACGAGGGCCAGCGGGTTCACCTCGACCAGCGTCGCGTCGGTCTCGACGAACGTCCGCCAGAGCGCGACGAGGACGTCGGCGACCTGATCGGCCACCGACTCCGGGAACCTGGCCGCCGTCACGATCTGTCGCGCCTTGGCCGCGTCGACACCGACGAGGGCATCGACGGGCAGCCGGGCCAGCGCGTCGGGGCGTTCCACCGCGAGCTGCTCGATCTCCATGCCGCCCTCGTAGGAGGCCATCGCGAGGAAGGTGCGGTTGGCCCGGTCCAGCAGGTACGAGATGTAGTACTCCTGCTCGATCGAGGCGCCGGGGTCGACGAGCACCCGGTGCACGGTGTGCCCCTTGATGTCCATGCCGAGGATCGCTGCGGCCGCCGCCTCGGCGTCGGTCGGCGTCTTGGCCACCTTGACGCCGCCAGCCTTGCCGCGGCCACCGACCTTCACCTGCGCCTTGACGACGGTCACGCCACCCAGCCGTTGGGCGATCACCCCGGCTTCGGCGGGTGTTTCGGCTACCTCACCGAGGCTCACCGGGACGCCGTGAGCCTTGAACAGCCCCTTGGCCTGGTATTCGAACAGATCCACGTTGATCTCTTTCGTCGCGTCGTCGGACCGATTGCGGTCGACCCGGACGAGCGGCGGACCGCGCTCGTTCCGAGCCTAAATCTCTCGTTCGGGTCGGGCTGGGTCTAGAGACGGGTTTCACCTGTCGGTACGAGTGGGCTGCCCTACATTGGCGCGAACCCAAGAAACGATCGACTCCATGGTCGTGCCCGGCGTGAAGATTCTGGCCACCCCGAGCTGTTCCAACTGCGGGATATCGGCCTCCGGAATGATCCCGCCGCCGAATACGACGACGTCGGTTACGTCGTTGTCGTGCAGCAGTTCGATCACTCGCGCGAACAGGGTCATATGGGCGCCGGAGAGCACCGACAAGCCCACGGCGTCGGCGTCTTCTTGAATCACGGTTTGCACGATCTGTTCGGGCGTCTGATGCAGGCCGGTGTAGACGACTTCCATGCCGGCATCGCGAAGGGCTCGCGCCACGACCTTCGCTCCGCGATCATGGCCGTCCAGACCCGGCTTGGCCATGATGACCCGGATGCGCCCTCTCGACGGCGCTGTCGACGACGACGTTGTCATCGAACACACTCCCTCCGGGGTCCGACGGACCCGACCGCGATCAAGATCGCGATGACGTAACGATGGGCGGCCGCTACCGCTGATCGTCCAGCTCCCCCGTCATGCTGTGGGTACACACAGCATGACTTGGGAACATTCGTCCCGAGCGGCAGTGTGACCAACTCTAAGCCCGTGGAATTTGACCGCCCCCGCCCAGTTGGAGACGCTTGAGGCGGTTTCTGCACAACGACAGGGAGACGATGGCGACCACGCAGTTGACGCCGTCGCCGCGCGTTCCCTCTCCTGACGGCCGGCCGGCCGAGGATGCGCCAGCCCATCAGCATGGACCACAAAGGCTGGCTGCGTTGCGACTGCCGCAGGAACTGCGCGGCACCAGCGGGCGTTCGATCGCCCTCAACTGGGTGGTCACCCGAGCTCTCGTGCTCACGTTGTTGGTCACGATCGAATCGAGCGTCACCGGCGACGTCGCCTACTACGCGCGCTCGATGCACAGCCTGTTCCACGGTGGGTCGATCCGTGAGGTGCTGCAGGAGTATCCCCTGCCGGTGCTAGCGGTGATGCTGCCGCAGTATCTGCTCTCCATCCTGAATCCGCTCGCATTCGCCATGCTGTTCTGCGTTTCGATGCTCGCCGTCGACGGGGCATTCACCTGGCTGCTCTGGCGATTGGGCGATCGCCATCACAATGCGGCCGTCCGGTTCTGGCTCTG
The DNA here is from genome assembly GCA_019241805.1 of Actinomycetota bacterium. Classification (GTDB taxonomy): domain Bacteria; phylum Actinomycetota; class Actinomycetes; order Mycobacteriales; family Jatrophihabitantaceae; genus JAFAWL01. The sequence goes on along the minus strand of JAFAWL010000062.1, from coordinate 198 downwards.
GTTCGTGCCCGCGCTCGGGCCGATCAGCTACTTCCGGTTCGATCTGATCCCGGCCATGTTGGCGGGCGCGGCCGTGTTGGCCGCGGTCCGGCGGCCGAAGTGGTCGGGCGCTCTGACGGCCGTCGGCGCGGCCCTGAAGTTGTGGCCGGCGCTGATGCTGCCGACCTTCCTGCTGGAGCGCGGGGACCGCAAGCGAGT
>JAFAWL010000456.1 GCA_019241805.1 Actinomycetota bacterium | reverse complement strand
ATTGGTGCCCGTCATGGACATGCTGCGGGCTGAGTTGCATCCGAACGGCGCCTTTGTGGCCGAGGAGTTCGGCACGGTTCAGGACCGGGATCAGTTCGACGTGCTGCGGTCCTATTCGCCCTACCACAACGTCCGTGACGGGATTGCCTATCCCGCGACGCTGCTCACCGGCGGCGAATTCGATCCGCGAGTCGACGCCTACCACCCAAAGAAGATGGCGGCGCGGCTTCAGGCCGCCACCGGCGGCGAGGAGCCGATCCTGCTGCGGGTGGACTCCGGCGGACACGGCATCGGCAGCTCGCTCGACGAGACGATCGCCAAGCTGACGGACACCTACACCTTCATCTTCGACCGGCTGGGCATTGCCTACCGACCGACGTAGCAACGCCGGCTTGCGGCCGAGCGCGTCCGGGTAGCAATCTGACCCGACGAGTTCGAGAGGCAAGGAGGAGTGATGGCAGGCACCGACGAGTATCGCGACGAGCCCAAGCCGACCGAACAGCGGGGCGGCTCTGCGGTCGGCGAGGACGAGGCGCGCGAGAAGGGACCGTGGGCGGCGACGGCCCAGGACGGCGTGGTACCCGCCGAGCTGGGCGGCTCCGATGCGCCGTCCGAGGTCCTAGCTCCGGACCCGGAACTGGGGAGCGAGGTGCTCGGCCGGCCGGCGCGCTCCGAGGATCCGGCAACCGAGACGGGCGTGGACCGCAGTGGCGGCGATCACGCGGACGCCACCACCGACGGTGGCCCGGACGTGCCGGCCGGGGCGGAGCCCGATCTCAAAGACGCCGCCGTCGGACCCCGCCAGGTCGACATCGAGTCGGCAGGCCGGTCGGGATCCGACGGTTAGCGTCGAGCCGCTTCACGTGGGCCTGCGCGCCGGTGGCGGACCGTAGCCGGGGCTCTCGAGGGCATTGACAGCCGATCGCGCCGCGGTCCAATTGATCGCGGCCAACAGCGCGAGGAACAGCGCCGCCGACGCCTCGAACGCGATCGCGATGACGATCGCGGGCCGGTAGTTGGACTCCATGAAGCCGAACAGCTTGGTCTGCTCGCTCACGAGCAGCGCCACCAGCGAGGTCAACGCGATCCCGAACCCGCTGATCGCCGCGACCTGCAGGACGAGCGGGTGCAACCGCTGGAAGATCCGGCGCAGCGGCGCCAACAGAACCAGCCCGACGATCGTCGCCGAGATGAAGTTCAACAGGAACAGCGTCCCGATCGTGGGCACCACCGAGTAGTGGTCAACCGAGTACTCGTAATAGTGATCGGCGCCGACGAGCACCAGTAGGAGCGCGCCGAGGCCGCGCACGGTAAGGCTGGTGACCGTCGCGCGCGTTGAATTGGTTATTGGCTCTTTCATCGAATCAGCTCCATACGGTCGGTTCTAGATGCCGCCGTCGCCGTCGTCCGGGCCCCCGTTGTTGTCGGGATCGCCGTCACCTCCGTTGTGCTGAGGTACCCCTGGAGCGGGACTGGCGACGGTCGCCGGGGCGGCCGGCTTGGGTGCCGAGGTCGCGGGGGCGGCTTTTGCTCCGGCATTGGCGGCGTGAAGGTTGGACTGATGCGCGGTTCCGCCACCGGCCGATGCGATCACGACCACCGCCAACACAATCGCGACGAGTGCGACCGATAGCAACGCCGCCACCCGCGTACGACGACGACGTTTCGGACTCTCAACCTGCGTCATGACATTCACCTCGACTGCTTCGCGTTTTGACATCTGTACCTAGTGAGACGCAGGCGCACAGACGATCCTTCCCCAGGATCTACTAGGCACTGTCGTAGTTCCGCGCAGACGCGCGAGCTAAGAGTTCGATAAGGCGTGGGAATGATCCGACGAGGAGCGTGTCTTAGGGGTCAGAGACCAATCAACTACGCAGCGTAGGAGAAACATGGAAACGAAAACGCAGAGCAACGGTTCCCGGCTGGTGACACTCGCCGCGCCGGCGGCGGCAGATCGCGCGCTCGCGGCGCCGATCAGCGAGAGCACGGCACGCGTGATGGGGACGATGGCGGTTCTCGGAATCGGCGTCATCCACATTCTCGACTCCGCCGGCACCTACCACAGCACGCGGTGGATCTTCTGGGCCTACATTGCGCTTATCGCCGCAAGCGTGCCCGCCGCGATCGTGCTGCTGCACTGGACCTCGGTGCTGGCATGGGCGCTGGTCACCGGCGTCGCCGCAGGTCCACTGATCGCCTACCTGTGGAGCCGGAGCATCGGCCTTCCGGGAGATGCCTCCGACATCGGCAACTGGCTGTGCACGTTGGGCATGGTGGCGCTGTTCGTCGAGTCCTCGCTGCTGGCGCTCAGCATCACGCGCATCCGGGCGGGTACGCGATCACGATAGCCCGCCGGCGGGAGGCGCCGCGAGCGGTGCAGGCAGGAGGCCACGCTCGTAGGCGTGCAGTCGCTGGGCACCGCGGTCGGTGACGAGGAGCAGCTCTCCGGTCTGCACCCCGGCGCTCTGGTCAAGCGTGACGACGTTAGGTTGCA
>JAFAWL010000183.1 GCA_019241805.1 Actinomycetota bacterium | reverse complement strand
GTCGTGCGGGCCGCCTTGAAGCATAAACAACACAACCATGAATTTACCGCAATCCTGCGCGACGAAACACCGTAGCGGTTGGATCGGTCACCGGGCGACGTAGATTTCGCCGATACGCCGTCGTTGGAAAGCTTGCCGGCGGCGCGGCGCTGATCCCACGTGCGGCGCTGCCCCGTGGCCCACCCCGGAATCAGGCAGTCAGATGGCACTGAGCGTCTTGCCGACCCACGACCCGAAAAGAGCCGGGTTTTCGAACGGTCCGAAGTGGGCCATGCCCTCCAGCTCCGTCACGGCCGCGTCGCCGATGCGTTCGGCAAGGGCACGAACCGAGGACCCGCCCGCCACGGCATTGAGCTCTCCGTAGGCAAACCGGACGGGACAAGCGATTGCGGCGAGTGACGCGTCGCTGTGCTCGATCGCGCTGGCATAGATCGCCGCCTCGTCGGCCGGGGCGCAGGCCAGCCGCACCCCACCCGCCGGATCGGGTACGACGCCCTGTTCGATGAACGCGTCGAGGACCTCGGGAGCCGTTCGAGCCATCGGGCCCCGCTGGGAAAAGTAGTCACGGGCCTCGTCGCGCGACTCCCAGTGCGCTCGCCGCCGGCGGGTTGATTCGACCGTCGCCTGCAACCGCTCCTGCCGCTCTGCCGAATCGCCGTCGGTCGGCGGAGCGAACATCGGTTCGAAGGCCAATAGAGTCGAGAAACACCCGGGGCGGCCGCCTGCGGCCGCCAATAACGAATGCGCTCCAGACGAATGACCGACCGCGATCGTCGACTCGCTTCGCAGGTCGCAGGCGTCCACGACTTCCAGGACGTCGGCAGCCAGCCTCGTCCGGGCCATGTTGCCGCTCACGGGAGTCGGTGAAAGGCCGTGCCCGCGAGAGTCGATTGCCATCGCGTGAAACGACCCACCGAGCTGATCAATCACCGGTCCCCACATCGCGGCGCAGAGACCGGTACCGTGCCCGAACAACAGGACGGGTCCGTCTCCGCCAAAGTCATGCACGACAACCTCGGCGCCATCGGACATCTGAATGCGTTTGCTGTCAACCACTGCATCAGCCTCTCTAGCTCTGATACCCATGACGGCACGTAATGATTGCTTCATGGGTCGAGTCGGTTCGCCGTCGACCGACCTAAACGCCTCCGAAAGAAACGTCTAAGCGGCCTGGCTCCCATTCAATTCACGACAATAGGCGACGCGCTAACCGCTCGGCGCGCCATGCCATCTTGTTGCCGAATCATGCGGCAGCACTGCGCGGTTCCTTGGTCCGAGCCAAAGGTCTACCAGATACCCCCAGCGCTGTGAAGTGGTAACCCCGCGCGGAGGCGTGCTCCTCGCGCCCGTTCGACGCAATCACGACGTGGCTATCGACGGTGAGGGCCTCGCGTCGCGTGGGCCCGGCCCAGTGAATCCGCAAGACTCGACGACCGCCGGCTCGCAAGCAAGTGGCAGCTTCAGACGTCCGGCTTGATACTCAGACGTTTATGCCAGACGGAGTCTGAACTCCTGCTGGCGCGCACAAGCATGGCTGGAAAGGCCGCTTCAGACGTCTGACGTTAAGGGCACTGCGTCGGACGACCGACCTAAGCGTTCGGTGACAGCGTATGCGATTGAAAAGGGCGGCGGCACATTCGTCGCCCAGCCGTCCGTGCACGATCTGAGCGACGGCCTGCGCACAATGATCGGCATGACGGCCGGCTTGCAGAAGGGCGCCATCCACGACCTCATAAACGCGCGGACGCTACTGGAGGTCGAGGCGGCGCGACTCGCCGCCGAGCGGTGTGACCTTGCCGCGTTGGAATCGTTGGAGGCCATGCTGCCGCCTCGAGACACGGAATGGATGGCGGGCGAGCCTGCCATCATGTCCAACCTGAGTTTCCACTGCGGCGTCCTGCGGGCCTCCGGAAATCGAATGCTCGAAATCATTGCTTATCCGATCATTGCGGCTGTCCACGACGCGGTTAATCGGCGTTGGGCCGACGAGCACCTGGTCACGAACGGGTCCCGCGCCCACTGGCGCATGCTCGACCTCATGCGCGCCGGCGACAGTGCCGGCGCCGCCGCGTTGATGCAGATGCATGTCGACCGCCACCACGTGAGCGAAGCCGCCTACAGCCGGTAGTTGACCACCGGCTCGCCGGACTGCTCGTAACAAGGTGTCGAGCTGAATGCCGCCCTAGCTAGCCAAATGGCGCCCCGAATCGTCAAGAGCTGGATTCGTTCGGCCGGCACGGCCGCTCGGCGGTTGTCGCGCTGCGCATCGCCGGCGGCGATCAGGTCTCGGTCTCAGCATAGGGTGTTGATCAGTCCTGGTGCCCGCCGACGAATCGGGGTTGGTCATGAGTGTCGAGCAGCTGTCGATCCGCACCGCTGACGGGCAGTGTCCGGCCTACGTCTGCACGCCGGACGCCGCTGGTTCAGCGCCGGCGGTCATCTTTTATATGGACGGTCTGGGGATGCGTCCGACGATCGTCACCATGGCGCAACGGCTCGCGAACCTCGGATATGTGGTCCTAGCCCCGGACCTCTTCTATCGCGCCGGACCCTACGATCCGCTCAATCCTCGGGAGGTGTTCGCCTCCGGCAATCCCATGGCGATCATCGGCGAGCTCTTCTCCTCGACGGACACGGCCAAGGCTGCCGCGGACACCGCCGCCTTCTTGGCCTACCTCGACTCTCGTGACGACGTGACCGGCACCCGTATCGGCACGACCGGCTACTGCATGGGCGGCGGCATCTCGCTGACCGTGGCCGGCGTCTACCCGGACCGGGTCGCGGCGGCGGCTAGTTTCCACGGCGGCAATCTGGTCATCGACTCGGAGCTGAGTCCGCACCGGCACGCCGACCGGATCACCGGTCGGGTCTACGTGGCCGGTGCCGACCATGACCGCGGATATCCGCCGGAGATGGCGGCCGAGCTGGAGCAGATTCTCACCGCCGCCGACGTGCCGCACCGGTGCGAGATCTACCCGGATGCTTTGCACGGCTTCACCATGACCGACTTCCCTGTCTATGACGAGGCGGCGGCCGAGCGTCACTGGCGGGAGCTTGAATCACTGCTCGCGGCGAGCCTGCCCCGGTAGGCGGGGATGACAGCACGTGTACCGGGCGACGAGCCCAGGCTCGAATTGGGACGCTTCGGGGTCTGGGCAACGAGGACCGTATGGTCACCAGCACTCGCGGCGACCCTTGAGCGCCTCGGTTACGGGACGGCCTGGGTCGGCGGGGCGGACGGCAACCTGGATATGGTCGAGCAACTGCTGGCGAGCACAACTCGACTGCGCGTGGCAACCGGGATCGTGAACATCTGGAGGTATCCGTCGGCCGCCGTCGCTTCGGCTTATCACCGGGTCGCGCGGGCATATCCAGGGCGCTTTGTGCTCGGCATCGGAGCCGGGCACCGCGAGGCCATCGGTGCGGACTACGCCAAGCCGTATAAGGCGTTGGAGGGCTATCTCGACGCCTTGGACGCCGCGGGGGTTCCAACCAATCGCCGGGTACTGGCTGCGCTCGGGCCGCGTGTGCTCCGCCTGTCCGCGCGACGGTCGGCCGGCGCCCATCCGTACTTGACCACCCCGGAACACACCCGGCGAGCCCGTGACGTTCTCGGCGAGCACGTGTTGTTGGCGCCCGAACAGAAGGTGCTCCTCGAAACGGACGCGGACCGCGCCCGAGAACTCGGCCGCACAGTTGTGCCGATGTACCTGCGGATGGCCAACTATGTCGGCAATCTGCGTCGGCTCGGCTATGACGACGCCGACCTCACCCCGCCCGGCAGCGATCGGCTCATCGACGATCTCATCGCTCACGGCGACGCCGACTCGGTCGCGGCCGTGCTCACCGCTCACCTGCAGGCCGGTGCCGATCACGTCGGTATCCACGTCGTCGGCACCGACGACCCCGTCCCCACCCTCACCGAGCTCGCGGGGCGACTACAGAACTGAGCGCATCAGCGCACCGGGAACGCCCCCCGCCAAGCAAACGGCGAAAGCACGCCGCACTGTCATGAGTCGTATCCCGCTATACCCCCAAAAACTGGTTTACAGTCGGATGGCGAGATTAAGGCAACCTCATCACTGGCCATTCCGCCCCTTACCGGTTGATCGCGACCCGGGGGTATCCGCTCGGCACGCGACGCGTCGGGTATCCCATCAGATCTAGCGGCACGCAGCCGTAACGCTCCTGGGCGACCGTCATTAGTCCATTGCGTCTTCCTAGCAATCGGTCTACATTGCTCGTCATCTGGGCCTGGGGGTTCTCATGGCGTTTATTCAGATCATCGAAGCTCAAGCCGCGGACATCGACCGTCTGCAAGCGCTCGACCGCGAATGGCAATCGGCGACGGAAGGCAAGCGGACCGCGCGCCGCGTGATCATCACACAGGACCGCAACAATCCGGGCCGCCACCTCATTTTCGTCTTTTTCGATTCGTACGACTCGGCGATGGACAATTCGAAATTGCCTGAAACCCAGGAGTTCGCCGAAAAATTTGCTAGCGCCGCAGACTCGATGTCTTTCCATGACCTCGACGTCCTGGATGACCGTGACCTATAGGTGACCCTCGACCCGTTCAGGAGGTAGTACGACAATGGCTGGGGCAGACACCCGGAACATCGACGAACCTCACGAGACGCGAAAATTCCAAGCCAACGGCCAGCTCGAAGTCGTCACGCTCGGAGACTTCACTATCGGCAAAGGCACATTCGAGCCCGGCTGGCGGTGGTCGAACGACGTGAAGCCGATAGCCGGCACGGACATGTGCATGACCCGCCACACCGGGGTCTGCGTCTCGGGAAGCATGGTCGTTCGATCCCAGGACGGCACTGAGGTCACGCTCGAGGCCGGCGATGTATTCGTCCTCGAGCCCGGCCACGACGCCTGGACCGTCGGTGACGAGCCTTGCGTCATGTACGACACGGGCGTGGCCGCGTACGCAAAGCCGCTCTCGTAAAGAGCGCCATGGCCGTCGCGTGGGTGAAACTAGCGACTTCGGCGGCTACCGCATACAGGGCGCAGCGCGCCGTGACGGCCCATCCGGACCCGTCTCCTAGAGACGCTCAGGCGGACCAGTTCCCCCAGAAGCGTGTGGCCCAGGGGCCGCCGCGCGTGGGTTCGCTCGTGTAGTCCAGACGCAGACCGCCCGGGCGGCTCGCGACGAACTGTCCGAAGACGGTCCGGTAGTGCTCGCCGCCGGCGAGCTCGCGATCGACCAGTAGGCCGGCGCCGTCCGGCGTCGGCGTCGCTTCGTCGAGGGGGACGAGCCAGTCGGTCCACACCTGGTCGCGGCTCGCGCCGTCGTCGGCGAGCCGGGCCTGCCCGGCGATCAAGCGAGTGTCGATGTTGTCGATCACTCGACCCGCCGGCTTGAACAGATAGGTGCCCGGCGGCAGCGCATTGTGCCCGACGGTGACGCCGTCGAATGACCACCACTGCAGCTGCTGCGGTTCGGCCAGGACGAGGTTGAAACTCGCCATCCCGTTCACGTCGAGACCGTCGAGCCAGGACGAGCGGCGCGCCGCCGCCAGCAGCGGCAAGGCGCCTCGGCTGCGAGCACCGGGTTCGGCGACCCGGCGCTCGGGCCGGTTGAGGACGACCGCCGTGACGCCGGTCTCGATGTCGGAGGCACACCAGGTACCGCCGGCAACGCGGTCCCGACCGCCGATGACGGTCGCGACCTCAGGCCACCACGCGCCGGGTTCGTCGAACGCCCGCCCGGCCCGTTCGTCGCGAAGCGCCAGCATCTGGACGGCTGCGGACTCGGCCGGCTGCCACCGGCACACAACCGTGCACACGGCCACGACAGTAACCGTCGGCGCGCGGTGGGCCACACCCGCTCTTCCGCCCATCGGGGATGCTTCGCCGCCGGCCGCTGTTATCCGCACTCAGACCGCACGATCAGCGTTCCCAGGCCTGTCCGATGTGCTGAGGCCCGAGCTAGTGCTGAACAGTTAGGTGTGGGCGCTACTGGGATCGAACCAGTGACCGCTCGGGTGTAAGCCGAGTGCTCTCCCGCTGAGCTAAGCGCCCTCGAACGCGTGGCCACTCGCGTGGCCCACGCCGAGCAGACAGGCTACCCGCCCTGACGCCGCCGTGCGGACCGATGGGACTCATGGGCTCGCGCCACCGGGGTCGAACTCGCAGGGGGCCCGGCCCGGAGCGGGACGTAACCTGATCGCGTGTTCCGGACGCTGCTGAAGCCGCGCTACGCCGCGCTGACGCTGCTGATGGTCATTCTCGCGGGCGTGTGCATCACGCTGGGCGTCTGGCAAATCGCCCGGTTGGCCGGCAAGATCTCGGCCAACGACGAGCTGCGCCACAACGCGCACACGATCCCGGCACCGGTCGCCACCGTGCTGCCGACGGTGGGCCAGCGCCGGCCGTCGAGTGACTCGATCCAGTTCCGCACCGTCCGGGCCACCGGCACCTACGACGCGGCCGGCCAGGTGCTGGTGCGGCAGCGAAGCGTGGATTCCGACACCGGCTACCTGGTGCTGACCCCGCTACGGACCGATTCGGCCACTCTGCATCGAGACGAAGCGGGTGGTGGCCGGCGAACTCGACCTGGGTCCGGCGCCGGAACTCACCAGCGAACAGCTCCGTGCCGCGAAGCTGGCTGACCGCTACGGCAAGGTCCGCTGAGCCACAGCGCGAGGTCCGCGGAGCCATAGAGCGATGTCCGCGGAGCCACAGGGCGAGGTCCGCGGAGGCTGCCGCGGTACTACAGTGCGGCGATCGCGGCCTTCCAGGTCCGCGGGTCGCGCCCCTCGCCCAGCCCGAGGACCTCGGCGAAGCGCACGATGCCCGCGGTGTCGACGAGGAAGGTGCCGCGATTGGCCGTCCCGACTTCCTCGTTGAAGATCCCGTACTCCTGGGCTACCGCGCCGTGCGGCCAGTAGTCGGCCAGCAACGGGAACTCGAAGCCCTCGCGCTCGGCGAAGATCTTGTGCGTATAGAAGGAATCCGGACTGATCGTGAGGACCTGCACCCGCTCGTTCTGGTACGTCGAGAGATCGTCGCGCAGGGCACTGAGCTCGCCGGTGCAGGTCCCGGTGAACGCGAACGGATAGAACACGATCAGCACGGATTTGGCGCCCGCGAAGTCGCTCAACGTGAGCTCTTCGCGGTTCTGATCACGCAAGGTGAAATCGGGCGCACGGTCGCCGACGGCGATCACGAGCGCCGATCCGGGCGCGACTTTCGAGCCACCAGCCGGGCCGCCGACCAGTCCGGCCCCGCGCTGACCAGCGAGGTTTGCGACAGGCCGGCCGTCGGCGCCGCCTCAGCGATGTCGGAGGCCTCGACGTAGCCCGATCGCCCCCGTTTCGGCGTCAGCAGCCAGATCACGCCGTTGTCGGCCAGCGGCGCGATCGCGTCGACCAAGACGTCCACCAGGTCCCCGTCGTCCTCGCGGTACCACAGCAGCACGACATCGACGACCTCATCCGAGTCCTCGTCGACCATCTCCGCGCCGGTGAGCTCCTCGATGTCGGCTCGTAGGTCGTCGTCGACATCCTCGTCCCAGGCGATCTCCTGCACCACCTGGCCACGGGTGAACCCCATGCGCTCGGCGGGCCGCGGACCCGTCCCAGCCCCGCCCGATTGGGGGGTCGAGCTCAAGACGACTCCTCCTGACGACAACCGGCCGCCCGCTTTCAGGCGTTGTGACGCGTTGCTGGAAACGGTACTTCAGGGCTAAACCTAGCGGCAGCCACCCCCGGAACGACACGGCCCCGTTCACGCCGATCTTGTGAAAGGGGACACTGGTACACGTGACCCAAGACCGCTTCAGCATCATCACCGACGGCCTGCCCAACCAGCTGCCCGACATCGATCCGGAAGAGACGCGGGAATGGCTGGAATCGTTCGACGCCGCAATCGATGCCGACGGTCGCCAGCGGGCCCGCTACCTGATCCTGAAGCTGCTCGAGCGCGCGCGCGAACGCCAGATCGGCGTGCCGGCGCTGCGCAGCACCGACTACATCAACACGATCTCGCCCGAGCGCGAGCCTTGGTTCCCGGGCGACGAGGACATCGAGCGGCGCATCCGCGCCTACATCCGTTGGAACGCGGCGATCATGGTTTCGCGCGCCAACAAGACGGTCGGCGTCGGCGGGCACATTGCGACATACGCCAGCGCAGCGTCGCTGTACGAGGTCGGCTTCAACCACTTCTTCCGCGGCAAGGACCTGGCCAGCGGCACCGGCGACC
>JAFAWL010000142.1 GCA_019241805.1 Actinomycetota bacterium | reverse complement strand
CGGGTCGGCCGCCGGGCGGAAGAACACAGCGGTCACGGCGCCGACGCCGATGGCGACACCAGCGACGATGAGACCGATGAGCGATCCGATCGCGGCGGCGGTCAGGCGCGTCTTCATACCAGGTATTCGTGTCAACCATCGTCCTGGTTCCGACATCACCGCTGCGGCACGCGAAAGACGACCGCTCCTTCACAGAGGAGAAGCGGTCGTCTTTCGGCGTTGGGCGCGGTTAGCTGGCCGGCATCATCACCGAGTCGATGATGTAAACCGTGGCATTGGCCGTTTGAATGTTGCCGCAAACGATGTGGGCCTCGGTCCCCGTCGGGCCGACCGAGATATTCGGTGCGGTTCCCATTGCCTCCACAGCACCGCCTTCGAGTGACGTCAGGGCGCCGGTGACCTGAGCGGGCGTCAGCCGTTGGCCGATCACGTGATACGTCAGGATCTTGGTCAACGCGGACTTGTCGGCCAGCACGGATTGCAACGTCGCGGCCGGGATCTTGGAAAACGCGTCATTGTCAGGGGCGAACACCGTGATGTTCTGGGCATTGTTCAAGGTGTCGACGAGGCCGGCCGCCTTCACCGCGCTGACGACGGTCGACAGCAATGGATTACCCGACGCCGCGGTAGCGACCGGAACCTTCGCCATCGCGTCGAAGCTACCGGGATTACTGGGGTCGCTGGGCACCTGCGAACAACCGGACCCGAATTGGGCGCTCGACGCCGCCGACGACGCCGAGCCCGACATCGAATCCGAAGACGTCGAGCCGGACGACATCGCCGAGGACGACGCGCCCGTCGCACCGGCGACGCCGCTGCTGCTGGTCGAACTGCCTCCGCTGCTGCTGCAGGCAGACACGCCCAAAACGACAGTCGCCAGAAGGCCGATCACGGACAGACTTCTTTTCATCATGGGTACTTCCTTCGCCGAGCGGACGGGACAGATACCCAGGTGTTCGCGATGCGGACGCAAGTCGGTTTCGTAGCTGACGACCTGTTCGCTTCCGGTTCGGGTCGACTGTCTAAGATCATGAACGCGGTCCGCCGTCCCGGTCCGAGACCACGACATCAGGAGATCCACTCGTATGAGCGACAACGACCGCTTCGACGTCAGCAACAAAGTGGTCGTCATCACCGGCGCCACCAAGGGCCTGGGGCGTGGGTTCGCCTTCGGTTTGGCCCGCGCGGGCGCACGCATCGTCGTTTCGAGCCGCAAGCAGGATCTCTGCGACCAGGTCGCGGCCGAGATCGCGGATCAAACCGGGAGCGAGACCCTCGGCTTGGTTTGCCACGTCGGTGAGTGGGACAAGATCCCGGACTTCGTCGATCGGCTCTATGACCATTTCGGACGGGTAGACGGCTTGATAAATAACGCCGGCATCAGCCCGGCGTTCACCGACCTGGTCGACATGACCGAGGACTACTGGGACAAGGTCTTCTCGACCAACCTCAAAGGCCCGTTACGACTGTCAGCGCTCATTGCCCCCCGCATGCGGGAATCCGGCGGCGGCAGCATCATCAACATATCGAGTCTCGGGGGCAACCACGGCTCCCCTCGCAACTCGCACTATTCGGCCAGCAAGTCAGCGCTCAATCGACTGACTGAATCAATGGCCGCCGAGTGGGCCCCGTGGAACATCCGCGTCAACACCATTTCACCAGGAGCGTTTTACACGACGCTCGTCGAGAACAGCACCCGCAAGAATCCCGGTCGACTCGAGATGCTGTCACAAGGCAACCTGCTCAAGCGGATCGGCGATCCGGATGAGGCGGTCGGGCTGGCCCAATTTCTGCTGTCGGACGCGTCGGCGTACGTCACCGGCTCGAACTACGAGATCTCGGGCGGCCGCTGAACCAGCGGGGTGGTCCGCCCTCCGACCGGCTTGCTAGCGTCGCTTCGTGACGTTCACGGGAATTCCGCTTGCGGCGTTGGACTTCTACGAGGACCTCGAAGCCGACAACAGCAAGTCGTTCTGGACCGCGCACAAACACGTCTACGACGAGTCGGTACGTGCACCGGTCGAGGCCTTGGCCGCGGAACTGAGCGCCGAATTCGGAACGGCAAAAATATTCCGGCCCTACCGCGACGTCCGCTTCGCCAAAGACAAGACGCCGTACAAAACTGCGCAGGGTGTGTGGTTCGGTGAGACCAGTTGCTACGTCCACATATCAGCCGAGGGCATCATGATCGCGGGCGGCTACTGGCAAACGACCGGCGCGCAGGTCGTGCGGTTGCGTCGAGCGGTCGGCGACGACGTAGCCGGACCAGCTCTCGAACGAGCTCTCGCCACATTGCGGCAAGCCAAGTTCGACATCGGCGGCACTCAAATCGCTCGGGTGCCGTCCGGTTTCGACAAAGACCACCCACGGGCAGACTTACTCAACTACAAGACCCTGACCGCCCACCGCCAACTCGGCGCTCCGGCGTGGCTGTCGACCAAGCGCGCGTCGAACGAGATCACCAAGGCCTTTCGATCGCTCGCGCCCTTGACGACCTGGCTGGACACCAACGTCGGCCACGACCTGAGCTGATCGACCGGTGAACCGCCCTTGCGCTCCGGAGCCGGTGATCCCCTGGCTCATGGGAAAGATTCGCCCTTAGGAGTGCGGGCGACAAATGCGGCGGACCTCATGATCCACTCGAACATCGACACATAAGCTACGGAAATGACACGCGGGGCCAACCGACCAGAACTCGGCCGGCGTAGCCGAGCCCAATCAATGACACTCGGTCAAGAGGGATAATTCGGGCGGTTGGTGAGTCGAACCCGGGCGACAACGGAACAATAACGGTTCGCACGCATCCTTGAATTGGAAATGTTAAGTCTGCCACGCTCCTCGCCATCCTCTTGCAGCGTGGCGGGGGAATTCCACTGCGGCTCAGCAGCAAGCCGCCCCAAATCGTCGAGAGTGGGGTTCGTGTGAGTGGCTTAGATCCGAATGCAAAATTCCGAACGGTTTGGCGTGGGCCGCTGGTAAGGCGCGGTCTCGCACTGACCGCGGGGTCCGTGGTGGTCGTGCTCACGGTGAGTGCCTGCAGCAGCAGCAAGAGCAGCAAGAGTGGTGGCACGACGGCGGCCGGCAGCGGCTCGAGCAGTGCCGCAAACGGCAGCCCCATCAACATCATGCAAATCGATGACGTGACCTCCCCTAACGGACTGGCGTACCCCTCGATCGCCGAGTCAGCGAAGTCGACTGTTGCCGACATCAACGCCCGCGGGGGCGTTGCGGGCCATCCCATCAAGCTTTCGGTGTGCGATGCGCAAGGCGATCCGAACCAGACCCAGGCCTGCGCTCGCAAGGCGGTCAGCGACGGCGTGGTCGCGGTCGTCGGCTCGTTCACCATCAATGCAGCGCGGTTGATGCCCATCCTGACCGACGCCAAGATTCCCTACATTCCGAGTTTCGCCTACGACCCGACCGAATTCAGCTCCGCCGTGTCCTACCCGGTCAACTCGGCGCTGACCTCCTCGCCGGGCATGGGCGTTCTCGCCGGAAAGAACTGCTCGTCCTCGACGTACGTCACGCTCGACTTGCCCACATCTGACTTCGGCATCGGCCTGGTTCAGGCCGGCCTGAAGTCTGAGGGCAAACCGCCCGCGACAGTCGTGAAGATCCCGTCGAAGCCTGGCGACTATTCGCCCCAGGCCGCGCAGATCGCCGCCACCAAGTCTCAATGCGTCATCATGGGCCTCGGGACGAGCCAAGGTTTGGCGCTGTACCCGGCTCTCACCAATGCGGGATCGACCCAGCGGATCGTGGGATACGAAGGTAACTCGGTCTCACCCGAGCTGGTGAGCAAGCTGCCCAAGCAGATGGAAGGCGCGCTCAATCTCGATTTCTTCCCGGCCTACTCCGGGTCGAAGTGGGATGCCTACCGGACCCTCACGGCCAAGTACAGTGACCCGAAGAAATACGACTTCAGCGTCGCCGGCGCCCAGTTGGCCTACCTATCCGTCCTGGTCTTCCAGAAGGCAGTCCAAGCGGTACTGGATGCCAAGTTGGATGTCACGGCCGCCAACCTGATCACCACGCTGGACAAGACGACCCACCTGGACATCGGCCCCTTGCTGCCGCCGCTGAACTTCAGCACGCCCGCACCGATCAAGGGCTTCGGCCGGATGTTCCTGCGGGACGTGACCTTCGAGACCGTCAAGGACGGAAAGATCGTGTCCCTGGACAACGACACGTTCCACGACATGACCAGCGTCCTGCAAGCCCAGCTCGGCACCGCCTAGGCGGCGACCGAGCCCCGGTTCGAGGAGCCGGACGTACTTCGGTACGTCCGGCTCCTTCGCCTGATCACCGACGTGAACCTTGCACTCCTTGTGTGGGCTCGACGGCGCTCGAAAGCGGGCTGCAGCCCACACAACGAGTGCGAAGCAGCGTAGCGGAGCGCGGCTCCGAGAACTTGGTGATCTGCGTGGAGGCGCCGAGCTTCCGGGCGATATGTGCGCTCGTACGCCGCCAGCCCGCTCGTACGCGCCCGCCCGCTCGTACGCGCCAGCCCGCTCGTACGCCGCCAGCGCCGCAGCTCGGCCGCACCCACCGGTTGGGCCGCAGGCCACGGGTGAGAATGGCGCGGTGGGGCAGATCGGCGACTGCACAAGCGTCAGCATCTTCCCGCCGCGGCCGCGGTGCCAGCTGCGTGCGCCCGAGCTGGTCCAACGAAGGAGGTGCCTACCAGAAGATCAGGTTCGCAGGTCCCCGGCGGCGGCCGGCGTCCGATCGATCGACGGTTCGTAGGCGATGACACCAGCCGTCGCCGCATCGGCGTTCTCGTGGTCGAAGCGGGCCTCGTCTTCGGCCGAAACCGCCGCGACCGAGCGCGTGCGGCTCGGCAGGAGCAGCGCGACAATCACGGTCAGCAGGCTGAGACCGATACCCAGGATCGCGCCGACCGTATAGCCGTGATTGCGCGGTAGCGGATCCGGAGCGTAGGTGTAGGCCGCGAGAACCGAGGCACCCATCGCACTGCCGATCGAGCTCCCGACCGTTCGCACCACCTGGTTCAGCGACAACGCGCTGCTTGTCTCGGATATCGGCACGACTCCCACGATCATGCGCGGCATCACGCTGAACGAGCTGCCCATGCCGAGCCCGAGCAAACCCATGATGATGCAGATCTGCCAGATCGAACCACGACCGGCGACGAACACGGCCTCCGACACCGCGATGACCAGAAGCCCCAGGGGCAGTATTCGCACCGCCGGGATCCAGCGCCCCAGGGCGGTAGTCAGGCGGCTGGAAATGAAGCTTCCGGCAGACATCGGCAACAGCACCAGCCCGGCGACAACGACCGATCCACCCAGTCCGTAGCTCTCCGTCGACGGCGTCTGGACGTACCTGATGATCATCGACAGGACGATGTACATGCCCATGCCGGCCAGCAGCCCACTGACGTTCGCCGTCAGGACCGTGCGGCGACGGCTGACTCGAAGGTCGATCAGCGGGGACTTCGTCCGAAGCTCGTGCCAGACCCACACCAGGACCAGCGCGATGCCGGCCAACCCGAAACCGACTAGGCGGACCGACGTCCACCCCCACGCATCGGATTCACT
>JAFAWL010000458.1 GCA_019241805.1 Actinomycetota bacterium | reverse complement strand
GGACGGAGCCCCCGAGCCGCGCGCCATCGGGCAGATCCCGATCTGCTGGGACACCGACGCCGAGGCCGCCAAGGCCCGGGCGCACGAGCAGTTCCGCTGGTTCGGCGGGGGCTGGGCCGTCAACGCCGACCTGCCGACCCCGGCGGGCTTCGCAGCGGCCTCGCAGTTCGTGACGCCGGACGACGTCCCGGAGTCGATCCCGTGCGGCCCGGACCTCGACGCCCATGTGGGGGCGGTGCACTCCTTCCTGGATGCCGGCTTCTCCGATGTCGCCGTGGTGCAGGTGGGCGGCGAGAGTCAGCCCGCGTTCCTCGAGTGGGCCGAACGCGAGTTCATTCCGGCCTTGCGGGCCGGTTGAGGCGGTCGTTAGCCGGGAACGCCGAGCGGGTACCGCAAATCGTGGGTCAACGCGATCAGGGTCCAACGCGGTCATCGGGATCGAGAGGAGACGGCATGCCCCAGCAAGCGTGGAGCAAGAAGCGCGAACGGCAGTACGAAGACATCAAACAGAGCCTGAAGAAGCGGGGCCGCTCCGAAGGACTGGCCGAACAGATCGCGGCGCGGACCGTAAACAAGGAAAGAGCCCGCGCCGGTGAGGCCAAGCAGTCGAGCCGTACGTCGACCGATGACATCTCCTCCAGCCGCCGAGGCGGACTGAGGTCGCACACCGGCTCGGCCGGGCGGACGCGGGCGCAGCTCTACGAAGAGGCGCGGAAGAAGAACGTGCCCGGTCGATCGAGTATGAGCAAGGCGCAGCTGGAACAGGCCGTCGGTCGGTGACGGTTGCTCAGCGTGGTTCGGAGCAGTTCGCGGTCGGCGATCGCGTTCGGCGCAATAGCCACGGCTCCGAGGCGCACGGCGAGGTGCGCCGCAAGATCACTTCGGATACCGAAGCCGGTGGACGCACGGTGCGAGCCACCAAGGACGCGCCGCAGTACCTCGTGGTGAGCGACACGGTGGCGGTGCACAAGCCGAGCGCCCTACGTCGCGAATATAGAAACTAGCGAGGGATGTCGTGAGGGATAACCACAAGAAGAACGATGAGACCGAGGCCGACGTCGACCGTGATGACGCGGTTGCCGGCAGTCGGGCCACCGGCGGCCTTCCCGGCAAAGACCGGCCGGATCATGCGAGTACCACGGGTGTCGAAGAAAGCCCCGAATTCGTGGGCCGAATCGCGGGTGATGACGTCGGGTACGCAGAAGAGACCGGCAGCGAACGCCGCGCCGAAGCGGCACGCGAACGGGACTGAGCGCGCGACCGGCGACTGTGCTTGTTTGCTCGACGTCTCGCTAGACCCCGAGCAGTGCTCGGGACGCTTGTAATCGATGAAGGGAATGTTCGTGAAGGCTGTCGTTTTCAAGGGACCGTTCGAGGTCGCCGTCGAGCAGGTCGACGATCCGAGAATCGAGCAACCGACCGATGCGGTCATCCGTATCACCACCGCGAACATCTGCGGTTCCGACCTGCATCCGTATGAGGGGCGGGTCGACTTCGACGCCGGCATGGTTCTCGGCCACGAGAACATGGGGATCGTCGAGGAGATCGGGCCCGGCGTCGACCGCATCCACGTCGGCGATCGGGTGTCGGTCCCGTTCAATCTTGCCTGCGGAAGCTGTCGCAACTGCAACGACGGATGGACCTCGGCCTGCCTTCGCGCCAATCCGTCGGGCCAACCGGGCGCTGGTTTCGGGTACCCGATGATGGGTCCCTACTGGGGCGGGCAGGCCGAGCTGCTGCGCGTGCCGTGGGCGGACTTCAATTTGTTAGAACTGCCCGCCGGCAATCAGTGGGAGAACGACTTCACCCTGCTGTCCGACGCTTTTCCGACCGGCTACCACGGCACTGAACTGGCGAAGGTGACTCCGGGCAAGACGGTAGCGATCTTCGGGGCGGGTCCGGTCGGGCTGCTTGCGGCCATGAGTGCCAATGTGCGGGGGGCGTCACAGACGTTTGTCGTGGATCATCAGCTCGATCGGCTTGCGCTGGCCGAGCGCATCGGCGCCACCGCGATCAACGCGGCCGACGGCGATCCGGTCGAGATGATCATGGACGCTACCGACGGATTCGGCGTCGATTGCGGAGTCGAGGCGGTGGGCTACCAGGCGCACGATGCGACCGGTCAGGAACATCCGGCCCTCGTGCTCGACAACCTTGTCGCGGTCGTCCGCGCAACGGGGAGCATCGGCGTCGTCGGTGTGTACGAGCCCGAAGATCCTGGTGCGTCGACCGACAGTGCGAAAGAGGGCCGGTATGCCTTTGACTTCGGCACGGCGTTCACCAAGGGCTTGAGCTTAGGCACGGGTCAGTGTCCGGTGAAGAAGTACAACCGCTACCTTCGCGACTTGATCATCCGCGAGCAGGCGAAGCCGTCGATCATCGTGTCGCATGAGGTCGGGCTCGAGCAGGCGCCTGAGGCCTACGCCCGCTTCGACAAGCGCGAGAACGGATACACGAAGGTGCTGCTGCATCCGAATGCCGCGTGATCACGCAACCATCAAAATGAGTTAGGCAACTGCGCGCATGTCAGCAAACGAGCCATCGGCATTCGAGTCGTCGCACGACGATAGGGCGGCGGCGTCAGCATCGCTTCTGTTCGTCGGAACTGCTACGACTGTCATCCGTTATCGCGCGCTGACAATCCTGACCGATCCCAATTTCCTTCATCAAGGGCAGCGGGCCTACCTCGGTTACGGCCTCACTGCCAAGCGGTTGACCGAACCGGCGTTGTCAGTGGAGCAGTTGCCGGAACTCGACGGGATCGTGCTGTCGCACCTGCATGGCGATCACTGGGACCGGACGGCGCGGCGCAAGCTCGACCGTGACCTACCGGTGATTACGACGCCGCACGCGGCTCGTCGGCTGCATTGGCACGGCTTTCCGCGTGCGGCCGGACTCCGGACCTGGGGCAGCCACGAGCTGGTGCGAGGCTCGACGCGGCTCACGGTGACCGCGATGCCCGGACGCCACGCCCCGCGTCCGGTGCGGCGGTTATTGCCGCCGGTCATGGGCAGTCTGCTGGAATTCGGGCAGGTCGACGGACCGACCGAACTGCGTGTGTACATCTCCGGCGACACCCTGCTGATCGAGGAGCTCGCGGAGATTCCTCGGCGATATCCCCAGATCGATGCAGCGCTGTTGCATCTAGGCGGAACTCGGCTGCCCGGCGGTCTGATGGTCACCATGGACGGCCGGCAGGGTGCACAGCTTACGGAATTGATCGACGCCGGCGTCGCCGTACCCATTCACTATGACGATTACCGACTGTTCACCTCGCCTTTGTCGCACTACCGCGACGAGATCGAGCGGCGTGGCCTGAGCGACCGGGTCCGCTACGTGGCCCGCGGTGATCAGATGGGATTACGCCCACGGGACCGACTCTAGGTCTGGGCCGGCGAACTACCGCCGACCCAGACCCGTTCGGCGTCAGCGGTCGTTCAGGTCGTACCGATCGTTGTTCATGACCTTGACCCAGGCGGCCGCGAAATCACGAACGAACTTTTCCGGCGCGTCCGCGCTGGCATACACCTCGGCGAGCGAACGCAGGATCGAGTTCGAACCGAAGATCAGATCGGCCGGCGTCGCGGTCCATTTCACCGCGTCCGAGCCGGACTCCCGGATCTCGTAGACGTTTTCGCCGGCCGTCGCTGCCTTCCACTCGGTGCCGGCCGCGAGCAGGTTGACGAAGAAGTCGTTGCTGAGCACCCCCGGCCGATCGGTGAACACACCGTGGGCGGCCTGACCGACATT
>JAFAWL010000159.1 GCA_019241805.1 Actinomycetota bacterium | reverse complement strand
CCCCCGCCGGCCCCCACGCCACCCGGGCCACCGGCGACGGTCGGCGCGCTGGGCGGCGGTGGTGCGCCCTGCAGGAAGCACTGGTCGGGCGGCGGCGCGCCGGGGATCTTCGAGATCGCGTTGATCGCGATCTGCACGAGCGGCGCGGAGAGCCTCGCGTACCGGAGCTGGGGTGCGATCACCTGACCCCGGCTGACCGCGTAGCAGAGGAACAGGCCGAGCGCGGCACCTTTACCGGGGTCGAACCCGGTGCTCTGGGCAAGGACGTAGGAGTAGGTCGACGGGAAGTAGGCGCGGGTGTCGGGGCCGTTGAAGTTCAGGATGAACGTTCCGAGGGCGGCCGGGTCCGGGTTTGGTGCCGCGTAGCCGAGCGCGACCGTGACGTTGTCCTCGTCGGGCTGGGTGAACTGGCCAGCTGCGTTCTGCAGTGAGGCGACCGGCCAGTTGTTGCGGACCTTGGCGTAGCCGGCCGCGACCAGCGTGATGGAGTTCTGCCCGGTGACGGGGTCGGCGACGACGTTCGCGACCCCGTCCGCGTACTGCGCCGTCGACGAGTGGCCCCAACCCTGCGGCCAGTTCGAGACCGGTTGACCCTGCTTGAAGTCGGCACCGGCGTTCGGGTCGTTGCCGATCCGGGCGATGAACTGCTGCCAGAGATCGGGCGCGACCGCCTGGCAGAACTGGGAGAACACGTAACTCTCCCCCGCTCCGTCACCACGGAGCACCGGGAGGATGTCGCGGTTGAACCCGCTGAGCTGCGGGTTCGTCGCGGTGATCTGCCCGTCGTTCCACTTCGTGATGGCACCCGTGAAGATGCCGCACGCGGCCCGGCGCGTGAGCTGCAGGTTGTTGACGCGCTGACCACTGTCGTCGACGAGGTTGTACATCAGCGCGAGGCCGCCGGCGCTCACCGGAACGTAGACGAAGCAGTTCTGGCCGATCCGGCCACCACAACGAGCCGAGCCCGGGAGTCCTGGAGCCTCGAACGGCGTATACGTGATGTCGCTGGCACCGAAGTCGAGGGTGTTGTTCTGGAACACCTGGCGACCGAAGGACGAGCCCTGGGCCACGTAGTTGACCTTGAGGTTGTACGGCGCGCGGGCGGTGTCGGCCCGCCATTGGTCGATCTCCAGGGCCGCGAAGCCGGATCCGCCGCCGGCGATGGCCGAGCCGACCGCGCCGGCGGGCGAGGCCGCGACCAGGGGACCCGCGACCACGACGAGCAGGGTCAGGAGCCCGAGGATCCTGGCAGCCAGCCGGCGGCGGCGCGTCATCCGAACCGACCGGTCACGTAGTCCAGCGTGCGCGGGTCGTCGGGCGCCTCGAAGAGCTTCTTCGTGTCGCCCGACTCGATGATCCGGCCCGGCTTGCCGAACTCCTCGACCAGGAAGAACGCGCAGAGATCCGAGACCCGGGCGGCCTGCTGCATGTTGTGGGTGACGATCACGATGGTGATGTCGCGCCCGATCTCGAGGATCGTCTCCTCCACCACCCGGGTCGAGATCGGGTCGAGCGCCGAGCACGGCTCGTCCATGAGCAGCACTTCGGGATAGGTCGCGATCGAGCGTGCGATGCACAACCGCTGTTGCTGGCCGCCCGACAGGCCCTGGCCGGATTGGCCGAGCTTGTCCTTGACCTCTTCCCAGAGGCCGGCCTCGTCGAGCGCCCATTCGACAATCTCGTCGAGTTCCTTCTTGGGCAGTTTGTCGAACAGGCGCACGCCGAAGGCGACGTTGTCGTAGATGCTCATCGGGAATGGGTTGGGCCGCTGGAAGACCATGCCGACTTGCTGCCGGAGCATGACCGGGTCGGTGGTCGGCGCGTAAATATCCATCGAGCCAACGCGGATTTTGCCGTCGACACGGAAGATCGGCACCTTGTCGTTGATGCGGTTGATCGACCGCAGCACGGTCGACTTGCCGCAACCAGAGGGACCGATGATCGCGGTGATGGCGTGTGCCGGCAACTTTAGATTGATGTTTTTGACGGCGCGATACTCGCCGTAATAGAGACTGACACCGTCCAGCGTGACGGTCGAGTCCCCTTGTTCAGGCGCCAACGCTCCTTGCGCGGCGCCCGTGGAAGTACTGGTCATCGAGAAATTCCTTCCATTATCGAAGTCCGCGCAAGCGCTGATTGAGACGAATGGTAAAGAACGTAGCAGAGAGGCTCAGTCCCAACACGATGATAAGCAGGAGCGCCGCGCATCCGTTAGCGACGGCATCCGCATCTCGCAAGCCTGGCACGCCCGCCACTTTGAGCACCCAAATGTGGACGGCGAGCGTTTCACCGGTCGCGAGCGGGTTCATGCTGTACTGCGCATTGGGCGAGATGGAGGTGCCCATGGTCAGAATCAAGGGCGCCGTCTCGCCAATCACGCGGCCCGCGGTCAGGACGATCGCGGTGATGATGCCTGGCAAAGCCGTGGGCAGCACCAGCTTACGAATGGTCTCGAGCGGCCGCGCCGCGAGGGCCTGACTCGCCTCGCGATACTCCCGCGGGACGGAGCGGAGGGCTTCCTGACCGACGCGAACGACCAGCGGCAAGTTCAAGATGGCCA
>JAFAWL010000152.1 GCA_019241805.1 Actinomycetota bacterium | reverse complement strand
GACCGGGCCGGCGCGGCCGCACAATCGCAGAAGTGCTTCCTCACCGACCAACGTCTCGAGGCAACCGTTGCTGCCGCACTGGCAAGGCGGTCCGGCCGGGTCGAGCACCATATGCCCGATCTCGCCGGCGAACCCTCCGGCCCCGGTGAGCGCGATGCCGTCGACGATCACGCCACCACCGACGCCGACCTTGCCACTGAGGTAAATGCAGTGACCGGTGTCTTGGGCCGCGCCGCGCTGATGCTCGGCCAACGCGCCCAGGTTGGCATCATTGCCGAATCGCAACGGAACATGTTTCGGCAGCTGCTCGGCCAGCAACTGGCCGAATGCTTGGTCACGCCAGTGCAGGTTCGGGGCCTGAGCGACGTGTCCGTCGGGCCGAACGGTGCCCGGAATGCTCACTCCGGCGCCGACCAACCACGATCCCGCCGCCAGCTTGGCCGCGAGTGCGTCGGCCTCATCGGCGATCACGCGGGCTACCTCGGCCGGACTGGAGTGATCCGGCGCCAAGGGACGCTCACTGCGCGCCAGCACGTCGCCCCCCAACCCGACGGCAGCGACGACCAGTTCGCCCACCTCCACCTCGACCGCCAATACCCACGGTCCGTCGGCGCGCGGGCCGACCAGGTGCGACGGTCGTCCGGCCCGCACCCGGCCGACCGGCACGTGTTCGCTGACCAGGTTTAGCTCGGTCAGATCGGCGACCAGCGCCCTGATGGTCGAGCGGTTCAGGCCGAGCGAGTGCGTCAGCGCCGCTCGCGACAGCTCGCCGCGCCGGTGCACCTGCTCGAGTACGAGGCTCAGGTTGTGTTGCCGGATCTCGTCGGGTCGCGCCGGGCCTGGGCGCGGCATCAACGCACCGCCCTCGTGGCCTCCGGCAGATCAGAGTCCACGAGCTCCCGCCCGCCTCCGGGCCAACGCGTCGACCGCGGCGGCGAGCAGCAACACGGCACCGGTGACGATGTATTGCACGGCGGAACCGTTGTTGCCGCTGACGAGGTCGGACATTCCGTTGGCGATCACACCCAGCACGAGACCACCGATGACGGCGTCGATCACGCGCCCCTTGCCGCCGAACAAGCTGGTGCCACCGACGACTGCGGCGCCGACCGCGAGCAGCAAAACGTTGCCGCCACCCTCGCCCTGGTCCACCGAGCGAACCTGCGAGGCGAGCAGGATGCCACCGATCGAGGCCAGCGTGGAGTTGATGGCGAACACCGAGATACGGATCCGGTCGACCGCGATACCGGCCCGGCGGGCTGCCTCGGTGTTGCCGCCGGTCGCGTACACGTGCCGGCCGTAGCGCGTACGCGAGAGGACGAAGGTCAGCACGACGAGGAAGAAGAGGATCAGGGGCACGACCCAGGGCACGCCTTCGAGGGCCTGCACCTTCACCTGTACGAGGTGACCGTTCTGATTCACCACATGCGTCTCGCCGGCGTGGGCCGATCGGTTCTTGTTCAGCAGGAACACGAGTACGACCATGAAGACGGCCAGGGCCAACACCTTGATCGCGACGACCGAGAGCGGATCGGCGACCAGACCGGCCCGCGCCCGACGGGTGGTGTCATAGATCTTCACCAGTGCATAGCCGATGACGAGTATGGCTACGACGAGCCAGCCGGCCCAGGTGGCCATCTGACCGTTGTCGAGGGCGTTGATGAACTTGTCCGTGATGCTCAGGTTGCCCTTGGTGCCTTTGAAGTTGTCGACGATGTACAGGACGACGCCCTGGAAGGCGAGGAACAGGGCCAGGGTCACGATGAACGAGGGAATGCGCACCTTCGCGCAGATCCAGCCGGTGAACAGACCGATGACGACGCCGGTGACGATTGCGGCCCCGATGGCCAACGGCCACGGCGCGTTGTAACCGACGGACAGGCGAGCCATGACCGCGGCGCACACACCGGCGGCGGTGCCGGCGGCGAGGTCGATCTCGCCCAGCAGCAGCACGAAGACCAGGCCCATCGCGATGAAGATCGTCGGCGCGGATTGCTGCAGGACGTTGGCCAGGTTGCCCAGCGTGCCGAACGGGTGGTGCAGGATCCAGAACACCGCGGCGAGCACGACCAGGCCGATGATCGCGGGTAGCGAGCCCATGTCGCCACCGCGGACGCGCTGAAGATAGTTGTCGACGTGTGCGCGCAGGCCGCCCTCGACCGGAGCGGTCATCGCCGCCGCGACGCTGGCCGGTGTGCCTGGTTGGGTTTCCGCGCCGTACTCGCCCTCGTGCTCGACAGAGGTGGTCGGGCTCTCGGTCATCAGGAGACACTCCTCGCCGCGACAGGTTCGGCCGGCAAGCCCATATCCCCGGAGCGGCCGGTGGTGATCAGTTCGACGAGTTGCCGTTGATCGACGGACTTGCGCTCGACGATCGCGGCCATCTGCCCGAGGTACAGGCAGGCAATGCGGTCGGAG
>JAFAWL010000128.1 GCA_019241805.1 Actinomycetota bacterium | reverse complement strand
CAGCGGTGGACTTGACCTGCTCGACCGCGTCCTGAACCGGCTGCTTCATATCCTGCGCAAGCTGTTGGCCGGATTGCTTCAGTGGCTCGACCAAATCCTTGGCCTTGTTCTCGGCTTGGGCGGCCAGCTGTTGCTCAGCGCTGCTGGCCGGAGCCAGCGAGGCCAGCACCATACCGACGCCGAAGGCGATCAGACCTGCGGCCAGCGGGTTGCCCTGTGCTTGGTTGCGCACCATTTGCGGCGCTCCGGCGACCGCGTCTTTGACGCTGTCCTTGGCGTCACCGGCTGAACTGGCCAGCGAGCTGCCGGCGCCGCGAAGACCGGCACCCTCGTCGGCCGAGCCCATGACCCGGTCCTTCATCGACGTGGCGCCGCCCTTGATGCGGTCGACCCGTCGACCGACGACGCGCCCCGGTGAGACTTTCTCGGTGAGCCGATCGACGTCGCTGCTCAACTCGGCCCGAGTGCGCTCGATCTCGCGTTGGATCTGTTCTGGACTGCTCATGACGTTTCTCCCAAAGAAGTCGGTGTCACTGGCCCTTGAGGGCGTCTGGGATCTGCTTGGCGGTATTCAGGGTTCGCTCGGGTTTCGGATTCACCCGGCGCATGGTCGAGCGGCCGGCGAGATAAAGAATCGCGCCGATAAGGGCCCAGATGGCAGCCACGATCAAGGCGGCCCAGCCGACGTCCATCACGTTGGCCAGACCCCACCACGCCGCGAACGACAGGAACAGGACGACGAGGTAGCCGGCGAAGCCCGCGCCGCCGAGCATGCCGGCACCCTTACCGGCCTTGGCGACTTCGGTTTTGATCTCGGCTTTGGCCAGCTCGACTTCCTGGCGCATCAGGGTGGACAGGTCCTGGCTGATCTCGGACAACAACTGTCCGACGCTGGTCTGCCCGAGATCCTCGCCCGGATGCGTGGCCCCGGCGAACGAGCCGGGAGTGTGCGGGCCGGTCACCGCAGCGGCCCTTGGGCCGACTCGGGATCCACGCCGAAGACGCCGACACCGGGGGCGACGCGCGCGGCAAGGTCGTCGGGCTGATCGGCCGTGGGGTACATACTGCCGCCCGCACTCGCGACGTCGGTTCCGACGGCGCCGTAGCGGTGTTCGGCCTGATGTCCCTCCGACCCGTCGCTGTGGGTCGCCACGACACCACGGGTGAGGCGTCCGGCCACGACACCGGCGACGAGCGCGCCGGCCAGGAACGCGCCCGGCCGGCGGCGGGCGAACTGCTGCAACTCGCGCACGAGGTCGCCGGGCTCCCGTTGTTCGAGCCACGAGGCGACTCCGCGAGTGCGGTCTGCGGCTTGCCCGACGAGGTCGGTGGCAACGCCGCTCGACTGTCCGGAACGGGCCATCGAGTGCAGTTCGTCAGCCAGTGAATGCAAGTTGGCGACCGCGTTGCGATGCTGGTCGCCGGCGTGGCCACGCAACTGTTCACGGGCTTCGCCGACAAGATTACGGGCCTGCTGGGTCGTCTCATCGAGCACGTCCTGCGCCTTGCTGGTCGCGGTCTGGGCGAGGTCGCCGGCCGCTTGCTTGCCCACTTGCGCTGACTGGACTGCCTTGTCCTTCATCGACGGATCGTCGGTTCCCTCAGAGTTGACCGTACTTCCCGCGCTCGGGAACTCGTTCGACCGGATTTCGCTCATCACGCCTCCTCAGCCCGTGGCTGTGCGTTGTGTGTTGTCCGCCCTCGTGATTTTCGGGCGGTGTCAGCCGCGCTTCCCTCTGCTTGAGATGCGAGGCGGAATGGCGCGGTGTCGGCCATTACGAACGCGCTGCCGCCGGCGGTCGGGTTCGACCGCTGCGCGGCCGGCGTCGTTGGGGATAGGGCTACCCAGTTGCCGCCCGAATATCCCGCCGAGAATGTGTTTTCTTGCGTTGCGGCGCTTGCGCGTCACGTCTCGTCGGTGTCGCGCTGCCGCAGCCCGGTGGTCGCCGGGCCTTCGAGGACCGCGCCGTCGACGTCGAAGCGGGACCCGTGGCAGGGACAATCCCAGGAGTGTTCGGCGGCGTTGAAGCGCAGCAGGCACCCCATGTGCGGACAGCGCAACGACACGGCATGCAGCTGCCCGGTGTCGTCGCGATAGACGCCTTTTCGTCCGCGGCCAGGCCGATCGGCCACGACTCGGGCTTGACCGGCCGGAATGTCGCCCGCCGACGACTCAGGACGACGGAGTCGATCACCCGCGAAATCGACGGTGAACTTGAGCCCGAGCTTGCCTACGTCCGGCAGCGAACGTACAGCGATTCGGCTGGGTGAGAAAACGTCGGCATCCTCGTTGGGACGGCCGTTTATGCGATCGGTGAGCAGCTGTGCCGCGAAAGTAGCGCTCGCGAATCCCCACTTCATGAATCCGGCCGCCACCCAAAGCCGGGTAGCTCCGGGATGGTACGGGCCGACGACGGGAAGCTGGTCGTAATGGGTCGAGTCCTGCGCGGACCAGCGGTAGGTGATCTCGTCGACCGACCAGTATCGGCGGGCAAAGTCGACCAGTTCCTCGAAGCGCTCAGATGTCGCCTGGTCGGCACCAACGGAGTGCCCCTCGCCGCCGACGATGAGCTGCTCGCCGTAGGACCGGATCGATCGAGTGGGC
>JAFAWL010000081.1 GCA_019241805.1 Actinomycetota bacterium | reverse complement strand
ACATCGCGTGAGCCCCCGGGCGCGCTGGTTCTGGGCGACACGCGCCCTGTTGGCCTGGCTGGTCGTCGGCGGCATCCAAGTGGTCATTCTTCTCAACACTCACCGGCCTGACGCCATCCCGATCGGGATCATCGTCGCGACCGGCGTGCTGGCGGTCGCACACATCGCCGTGATGCCGGCCTGGCGCTACCGAGTCCACCGCTGGGAACAGACGCCGACCGCGGTGTACACCCAGACCGGCTGGTTCACCCAAGAGCGTCGCATCGCCCCCATCGCCCGCATCCAGACGGTCGATACCCACCGCGGGCCGATCGAACAGATCTTCCGGCTCACCAACGTCACCGTGACGACGGCGTCCGCGGCGGGACCGCTGCACATCAAAGGACTCGAACGGCTCGACGCCGAGCGTCTCGTGGCCGAGTTGACCGACCGCACCCAAGCGTCAGCCGACGACGGCACATGAACTCCGACCTGACGCCCCCGCCGGCCCTCGACCTGACAGGGCGCGACGGATTGCCGGCCACGACGTGGCGACGACTGAATCCGCGCATGCTGCTGGTGCATCCAATCGTCGAGCTGGTGCGCGCGAGCCCAGCCCTGCTCGGCCTGCTTATCGCCGGCAGCAGCAGCGGGCAGGGCTCGCGGTGGGGGCTCATCGCCGTCGCCGTCGTCATCCTGGCCGCGACCATGCGCTGGTTCACCACGCGCTATCGCATCACCGAGCGGCAGGTCGAGCTGCGCTACGGGTTGTTGCGCCGGCGCAGCCGCGCCGCGCCGTTGGACCGGATCCGCACCGTGGACGTGACCGCGCACGCAATGCACCGCGTGCTGGGCCTGGCCAAGGTCGTGATCGGCACCGGGACCTCCGATCGCAAAGGCCATCACGGCCTTGATCTCGACGGCCTCGACCGAGTGGCCGCCGAGCAGCTGCGCGAGGAACTCCTGCACCGACACACCTTTGGTCGACCGGCCGATGACGCGCCCACCCGATCCATACCCCCGGATCGCGAGGTGGCGCGGCTCGACCCCGGTTGGCTGCGATTCGCCCCCTTCACGATGTCCGGCGCGATTACCGCGCTGGCCACGATCGGTTTCGCCTGGCGCCTGGACAACGAGTTGCGCCTCAATCCCGCCCGCATCGGACCCCTGCACGACGCTGCCGAGCAACTCCGTCGCTCTCCACTGTGGGTGGATGTGCTCGAACTGGCCGCTGTCGTGGCCGTGTTCGTCGCCTTGCTGTCCACGATCGGCTACGTGCTCGCGTTCTGGAACTTCCGCCTCTGGCAAGGCGAATTTTCGTTGCACATGCGCCGGGGGTTGATCACCACCCGGGCAACGAGCATTGAGCTGCGACGCCTCGGCGGGGTCGAAGTCTCGGAGCCGATCACCCTCCGTGCCGTTCGCGGCGCGCGCTGTCTGGCCATCGCCACCGGCCTGCGCGTCGGTCGCGGCGCCGAGCGCGGCGGAACCGTGTTGCTCCCGCCGGCCCCGCGCGCCGCCGCACTCGCCACCGCCGCGCGGGTGCTCGGCCACGCGCCGCACGCGGCACGGTTACGGGCGCACCCACCCGCGGCCCGGCGGCGGCGTTACCTTCGAGCCACCATCGGGGCGATCCTGCTCGCGTCGGCGCTCGACGCGATCGATGCCTTCGCCCGCGGACCCGTCTGGGTATACGTCGTCGGTGGCGTCGTGCTGGTCCTCGGCTGGCTGCTCGCCGCCGATCGCTACCGCAGCCTCGGTCACGCCCTCGCCGATGGGTATCTGATCACCCGATTCGGTTCGCTCGTGCGACGCCACAGCGCGTTGGCTACGTCGGACGTCATCGGCTGGAACCTGCGCCGTACGTTCTTCCAACGGCGGGCCGGGTTGGTCACCCTGACGGCGACCACCGCTGCCGGTCGGCAGCGCTATACCGTCCTCGACCTGGCCGAGCCGATGGCGATCCACCTCGCCGCCACCGCCACTCCGGGTGTACTCGACCAGTTCCGGTACCCACCGCCGGGCCCGAGCGGCGACCGGACGATCGCCATCGCACAGCGTCGGGTGGAATAACCGCGTGAACCCGGATGTGACGCCTGTACTCGAGGTCGGGGGGACCCACGTCACCGCCGCCACCGTCGACGTGCGCAACTGGAGCGTGCTCGGTCAGCGGCATCGGGTGCCGCTCGATTCCGCCGCGAGCGCCGAGGGCATCCTCGCCGGCTTCGGCGAGGCCGCCCGGCCGATCGGAATAACCGGTCCGACCCGGTGGGGCGTCGCGATGCCCGACCCGTTCGATTACGCCCGCGGTGTCGCCTTGTTCGAGGGCGTCGGCAAGTTCGAATCGCTCTACGGCCTCGACTTCGGCGCGGCACTCTCCGGCCTCCTTCCAGGCACGCTCGCCGGATTGGACTTCGTCAACGACGCCGATGCTTTCGCCCTCGGCGAGTGGACGTGCGGCGCAGCCCGTGGCGCCCATCGGTGCCTCGGCGTGACCCTGGGAACCGGTGTGGGTAGCGGCTGGATCGTCGACGGCGTCGAGATCGCCGACAGTGCGGAGGTCCCGCCGGGCGGCCGGATCCACCGGGCCGGACTCGACGGCCGGCCGTTGGAGGAGGTGATGTCGCGGCGCGCGATCCGCGCGGCCTACCTGGCGGTAACGGGCGACGAGGCCGCCGACGTCCGTGACATCGCCGCGCGCGCCCGGATCGGCGATGGGCCCGCAGCTAGCGTGCTCGACACCGCGCTGCGGGGGCTCGGGGCCGTGCTGGCGCCTTACCTCGACCGGTTCCGGCCGGACGTGATGGTCGTCGGCGGGTCGATGGCCGCATCCTGGGACCTGTTCGAATCCTCATTCCGCGCCGGTTGTGCCGACGTACCCGTCCCACCGATTCGGGTATCGACCGACGCCGAGAGGGCCGGGCTCATCGGCGCGGCCTGGGTCAGCCGACGCCGATCAGGATCCGCGGATGCGCCGCCGGGCTCAACCACTGCATGATCGTCACCAGAGTGGCTTGCGGGACGGCCACGCAGCCGGCCGTCGGCGTGCCGTCGGTGACGTGCAGGAAGAATGCGCTGCCCGCGCCCTGCACGACCGGGCCGGTGTTGTAGTCGATCACGACCGCGTAGTTGTAGTACGGCGTCTCGTAGTACAGGTGCTCATTCGGGTCGCCCTGGCTGAACGCGCAACCCGAGGCGCAGTTCTGATGGGTGTTGTAGAGCGCACCCGACTGGGAGATCCACCAGTCGGCCGGGGTCGTCTGGAAGTACGGCAGCGACGTTGCGGGATTCGCATCATGACCGAAGGCCTGGGTCAGCGTGAAGCTGCCCGCGGGGGTGCGCGTCGAGCCCTCGCTCGCATGCCCGACGCCGGCCCCGCCGACGTGCGCCGTGATGGACGGTCCATGGGCGACCCAGCCGCCCGACGTGGCGTCCCAGGCCTGCAAGACGGCGGTGGTCGCGCTCGCGGACGAGGCGACGACCGTGATCACCTGACTGGCGTTGCCGGTCGGCAGGTTGAGCGGCAAGGTTCCGGCTGCGGCAGGCGCCGCTGCCGTGCTCGACTTGGCTGCGCTCGGCGGCGAGAGCGCGGGTGTGCGCAGCGGCACCGGCGCCTGGGCCCGGGGCCCGACCGCGGCTGTGCTGCTCGCGGGAGATGACGGCACCGACGATGCGGATTCGGCCGAGATCGAGCCGGAACGCACCGCCGCGTCATGGTGAGTCGTCGACCTGCAGGCGGTCAGTCCACCGACGGCGGCGAGTCCGAGCACGGCCGCGATGAGGCGTCGGTCGAGGCAGCGCACGCCCTCCAGGGTCTCATGCGAGCGG
>JAFAWL010000398.1 GCA_019241805.1 Actinomycetota bacterium | reverse complement strand
GAGCAACTCATCCGCCCGGCCCAGGCAAGCTGACCCGCGGCTGGGGCCGGAGCTCAGACGCGGGCGAGTCGATGGGGCGTCCGTTCGCAGATCACGCGGCGACCGAGCAGGAGCCGCGGACCTATTGCGGCATGTCGCTGAAGCGGGAGTAACGGCCCTGGAACGCGACCGCGACGGTGGCGGTCGGACCGTTACGGTGCTTCGCGATGATCAGGTCGGCTTCACCGGCGCGAGCCGACTCCGGCTCGTACATGTCCTCACGGTGCACGAGCAGCACCATGTCCGAGTCCTGTTCGATCGAGCCTGATTCACGCAGGTCGGCCAGCATGGGCCGCTTGTCGGTGCGTTGCTCGGGCCCACGGTTGAGCTGCGACAGCGCGATGACCGGCACCTCGAGTTCCTTGGCCAACAGCTTGATCGCGCGTGAGAACTCGCTGACTTCCTGCTGGCGGGATTCGACCCGCTTGCCGCTCGTCATCAGCTGCAGGTAGTCGATGACGATCAGCTGCAGGTCGTGGCGTTGTTTCAATCGCCGCGCCTTCGCGCGAATCTCCATCATCGTCAGGTTCGGCGAGTCGTCGATGAACAGAGGCGCTTCGGCCAGCTCGCCGGAGCGACGGGCCATCCGCTGCCAATCCTGGTCGGACATGTGACCGGATCTCATCGACGCCAGCGGCACGCTCGCCTCGGCTGACAGCAGCCGCATCATGATCTCGAGCTTGCCCATCTCCAGCGAGAAGATGACGGTCGGCCGCGCGTGTTTGACCGCAGCCGAGCGGGCGAAGTCCAGCGCGAGCGTCGACTTGCCGCTACCGGGTCGGCCGGCAACCGTGACCATCTGCCCCGCGTGCAGGCCGTTGGTGATCTCGTCGAGCCGGGCGAAGCCGGTGGGGATGCCGGTGCCGACACCGCCGCGATCCATGATCTGTTCGAGTTCGTCCCAGGTGCTCTGCAGCAGGTCCTCGATGCGGATGTAATCCTCGGACGCGCGCCGTTCGGTGACCTCGTATACCTCGGCCTGGGCCCGGTCGACGATGTCGTCGATGCTGCCGGCCACACCGATCGCGCCGTTCGCGCTGTCGTAGCCCATCTGCACGATGCGTGTGCCAGCGGTGACCAGACGACGGAGTACCGCCTTCTCGGCCACGATCCGGGCGTAGTAACCCGCATTGGCGGCGGTCGGCACGGTCGACACGAGGGTGTGCAAATACGTGCCGCCACCGGCGCGCATGAGCTGCCCGGTCCGAGTCAGCTCGCTGGACACAGTGATCGCGTCGGCCGGCTCGCCGCGGCCGTAGAGATCGAGGACCGCATCGTAGATCAGCTGATTGGCCGGGTAATAAAAATCGCCCGGTCGGATGACCTCGATGACGTCGGCGATGGCGTCCTTGGACAGCAGCATCGCCCCGAGCACGGAGCGTTCGGCTTCGACATCCTGTGGAGGTGTGCGGTCGAAGTCGCTCGGCCCCCGGGCCTCAGAGGACCGCGGTTCGCGCGCGGGTTCGGCGCGAGCCGGATCGATCAGTGTCACCGAGTGCCCTCCCGCCGCCGTCCTCGAACCCGCCTCAACCGCCACACCGGTGACAGTGACAAACCCCTACGACAATTTCGTGCCCCTGGCGTGCGGGCGTCCTCACGTCTGACCAGCCTCGATTTTGGGCCGCTGCCTCAGCCCTCGGTGGGAGGCCGGCTGGGTGATCCGGCGTGGGGCTGTGCCCGGTGCGAACCCGGGCCGTGACGAACTCGTGCGTGTGGGTCGGTACGTTGTCGGAGTCGGTTCCGTGTGACGTGAGGACGCTAGAACCACCCCTCGGCGTGGCGCAAACCCAACTGTGGATGAGGATGTGGACCAAGTTGGGGAGACACGCCTCTGCGGTGTGCACACGCTGGGTACAGCCCTGTGGACAATAGTGGGTCAGAGCCTCCTGCTGCCCGTATTGGTAGGGGCACATCGTCCACCGGATGTGGACCGAAAATAGTTCAGAAATCTGACGACGGCCTGGCTATTACCGACATAACGCCTCATCGCTGTAGTAGGTATTAATCGGTCAAGCCGGGCCTATCGGCAGGCCTTATGAGGGCTCCGTCGGTGACGCAAAGTTAGCTCCGCTCTACTCAACGGAGTCAGCAGAGCGGCGGCTGATCGACGCCCGTCGCCGACCTTGGCAACGTCGTCCGAGTCGGCATTCCGTCGGCACCTACTGTGCGTGCGTTGTGTGGCCTGGCCACCCTCATAAGGGGCGTCGCCGCGCACACAACGCACGCAAAGTCCGGCTCTCGGATGAGCGGGGAAAACAGCACGGCCGGCCGGTCACGGGGACGGGCCGGCCGCGGACGGACGGTGGTGCTGATCAGCGGCACGCGACCGCTCAGGACGTCGCTGTCACCGTGACCGGGACGGTCGCAACGACGTCCGGGTGCAAGTCGACGGTGACCGTGTGCGACCCGGTGGTCTTGATGTGACCGGGCAGTTGCACGCGCTTTTTGTCCAGCAGCGGGCCACCGGCCGACTTCACCGCCGAGACGACGTCGGCCGCCGTGATCGATCCGAACAGCTTGCCGCCACTGCCGGCGCGGGCCGGGAGGGTGACTGTCAGCTTCTCCAACTCGGTTTTGATCTCCCGGGCATGGCCCAGGTCGCGGATCTGGCGCGCGTCCTGCGCCCGCTTGATCTGGCTGACCTGCTTCTCGGCACCCTTGCTCCAGGTGATCGCGGCGCCGCGGGGCACGAGGTAGTTGCGCCCGTAGCCGTCGGCGACCTCGACGATGTCTCCGGCCAGGCCGAGCCCGGTCACCTCACGCGTGAGGATCAGTTTCATGGCAAGCCTCCTCAGCGAGCGGTCGAGGTGTACGGCAACAGCGCCATCTCGCGCGCGTTCTTGATGGCGCGGGCGATCTCTCGCTGCTGTTGCGAGCTGACGCCGGTCACCCGGCGGGCACGGATCTTGCCGCGGTCGGAAATGAACTTCCGCAGCAACGCGGTGTCCTTGTAATCGATGTAGTCGATCTTGGCGATCTTGAGCGGGTTCTGCTTCTTCTTCGGTTTGCGAATGGGAGGCTTGGGCATCGTGTTCTCCGGATACGTCTTTCTGCGAATGTCTAGGGTCTGAGTTAGAAGGCGTTAGACGTAGAAGGGGGGCTCGTCGGAAAAGCCGCCGTCCGAGGCCGGGGGAGCCGAGCCCCACGGGTCGTCGGCCGCGGCGCCGCCACCGGAGCCGCCCGAGCTGCCGAAGCCGCCCGAGGACGAGCCACGCTGGGTGCGGTTGACCTTCGCGGTCGCGTACCGCAACGACGGACCGATCTCGTCGACTTCGAGTTCGACCACGGTGCGCTTCTCGCCTTCGCGCGTCTCGTAGCTGCGCTGCTTGAGCCGGCCGCTGACGACCACCCGGGTGCCACGGGTCAGCGACTCGGCGACGTTCTCGGCGGCCTGGCGCCAGATCGAGCACCGAAGGAACAGCGCTTCGCCGTCCTTCCACTCGTTACTCTGGCGGTCGAAGTTGCGAGGGGTCGAGGCGACGGTGAAGCTCGCGACCGCGGCACCCGAGGGAGTGAAGCGAAGTTCGGGATCGGCCGTGAGGTTGCCGACCACCGTG
>JAFAWL010000396.1 GCA_019241805.1 Actinomycetota bacterium | reverse complement strand
CGCCCAGCGCAGCGGCAAACGCTGACGCATTGCAGCGACAAGATAGTTACTGCAGGGAGGCCCGAATCCCGGGACTCACATGGTGTCCGAGGGGGGACTTGAACCCCCACGCCCGATAAAGGGCACTAGCACCTCAAGCTAGCGCGTCTGCCATTCCGCCACCCGGACGAGCGACAGGCAGTCTAACCCACCGGTGCCGCCGCTCGGATCCGCGAAGCAGTGCGACGAGGACGGAAACCTACCGGCCACCCTCTGTCGCGAACGGACTTGTATCGCTAGGGTTAAGTCAACTGGTGACCCACGACGGGGGTGGCGGGCATCGTCCCTTCCCGCCTGTGTGCGTCCCGACGACCGCGAAAACAATCGCAGGGGGAACGCCGAATGGCCGGTTGGCACTGGGCCGCCGTGAGCGGTCGGCTCGCTGGTGCCCTTGCTGCCGCCACCGTCCTCACCGCGGCATTGGCGCCGTCCGCCGATGCAGCGGCCTCGGCCAAGCATCCGACGGTCGCCAGCAGCAACTGCCAGAACGATCATCGATCGCCGGCGCCGAGTCCGGCGAGCACGTCCCACGGCAATTCCCACAGCGGGTCCGGGCAGACCGCCTCAGGCAAGACAGCTCACCTCGAATCGCCGACGCTTCGCGTGAGCACGCCCGAGCCGATCCACACGACGGGCCGCACGACGCCCACCGTCGCACGGACGACGCCGAGCGCACCGCCGACGACCGCGAGCGTCTCGGAGCCCGAAGACGGCCACACCGGGTCGACGGTCGCCACCACGCCGAACGGCGGCCCAGCCAAGACGGCGTCACCGGCTAACCGCACCGTCAGCAGCACTGTCGGGCCTGGGCGGGGCTCCGGGGCGGGCGGCTCGAACCAACAGCGGACATCGAGCGTCATGATCGGGGTCAATGCGGTGGCGTCCTCGTCGAGCCCGACGGCGTCGCCGACAGCGGCCCCCGGCCAGACCCAGCTGACACAGGCAAGCACGCCGAGCGACGCCGCGGCGGGCCCTCTCGACACTCCGACGATCACTCCAAGCCACCCGTCGAGCGCCGACGCCCTGCCCGGCACGTTTCCGCTCGAGGCCGGGCTGGGTTCCTTCGGGCTTCGTGACAACCTCATCCTCGCCGGCGGGGTGCTCGGCTTCGGCCTAGCGGTCGCGGCCCTGGTCCGCTTCGGTGGCCGGCGTAATGCGGCTCGACAGCACTAGTCCGTGCTTCGTCGTCTCGTCGCAGCCGACCCGCACGCCCGCGGTGGTAGGAACGACAGATGACGTCTGTCCCCGGCGCCGCCACTGAGGTCGTCGATCTTCTCGTCGACCTGGTTCGCATCAACACGAGTAACCCGACGCATCCGGAGCGACCGGCCGCCGAATGGGTCGCCGCGAAACTCGACGAGGTCGGCATCGCCTCACAGATCGTCGAATCGGAGCCCGGACGGGCCTCGACGATCGCTCGAATCGAGGGGAGTGACCCGAGCCGGCCGCCGCTGCTGATCCACGGACACCTCGACGTCGTGCCCGCCGACGCGGGCGAATGGAGCGTCGACCCATTCGGCGGTGAGATCCGCGACGGCTTCGTCTGGGGTCGGGGGACTGTCGACATGAAGGATATGGACGCGATGACCCTCGCGGTCGTGCGCGACTGGGCCCGGTCGGGACGCAGGCCACCGCGCGACCTCGTGCTCGCATTCGTCGCCGACGAGGAGGCCGGCGGCCGCCAGGGCGCGCACTGGCTGGTCGACAACCATCCGGAGCTGTTCGCCGACTGCACCGAAGCGATCAGCGAGGTCGGCGGGTTCAGCGTCTCAGTCGGTGGCGACCTGCGCCTCTACATGATCCAGACGGCCGAGAAGGGCATCGGCTGGTTGAAACTGATCGCCGAAGGCCGCCCCGGCCACGGCTCGATGCTGCACGACGACAACGTCGTCACTCGGTTGGCCGGGGCGGTCTCGCGCATCGGGGAGTACGACTTCCCGCTGGTGATGACCGACACCGTGCGAGCGTTCTTGGAACACCTGGCGGCGCTCACCGGCCTGGACATCGACCCGGACGATCCGGAACCCGCGCTGCCGAAGCTCGGCGCGATGGCTCGCATGATCGGCGCGACCATCCGCAACACCGCCAACCCGACGATGCTGAGCGCGGGCTACAAGGCCAACGTCATCCCGTCGCGCGCCGAAGCCGTGATCGACACCCGTTTCCTGCCCGGCCAGGAGGAGGCACTTCTGGCCAAGGTTCAGGAACTGGCCGGTGCCGGCATCAGTCATGAGTGGATCGTTCGCGACATCGCCGTCGAGACGAGCTACGACGGTGCGATCGTCGACTCGATGGCGCAGGCACTACGGAGCGAGGACCCAGGCGCCCAGCCGGTGCCCTATCTCATGAGTGGCGGCACGGACGCCAAGTCGTTCTCGACGCTCGGCATCCGCTGCTTCGGCTTCGCGCCGCTGCTGCT
Organism: Actinomycetota bacterium; assembly: GCA_019241805.1. Taxonomy (GTDB): domain Bacteria; phylum Actinomycetota; class Actinomycetes; order Mycobacteriales; family Jatrophihabitantaceae; genus JAFAWL01. The sequence continues at coordinate 3,678 of JAFAWL010000396.1, read as the reverse complement.
GCCGCCCGACCTGGATTTCACTGCCCTGTTCCACGGCATCGACGAGCGCGTGCCGATCGAAGGGCTCGAATTCGGCGTCCGCGTACTCGATCGCTTCCTCTCCAACTGCTGAGTGAGGTGCCGGCACCGGCTGGCAGGCTGGAGCGGTGCTGTTCGAACAGGTCGCCGCGACTTCGGCCACCCTCGCGCGTACCTCGGCTCGCGGTGCCAAAACCGCGCTCGTCGCCGACCTGCTGAGCAACCTGCAGCCGGCCGAGATCGGACCGGCCGTCACGTGGCTGTCCGGCGACCTGACCCAGCGCCAGATCGGGGTCGGATACGCGTCGCTGCGATCGCTTCCGGACGCGGCGGCCGCGGCGACGTTGACCGTGGCCGACGTCGAATCACGATTCGAAGGGATCAAAGCCTGCACCGGCGCGGGCTCGCAAGCCCGGCGCCGGGAGTTGATCGGCGATGTCTTCGGTGCCTCGACGGCGGCGGAGCAGCAGTTCCTGCGTGGCCTGCTCTCCGGCGGTCTACGTCAAGGTGCGCTCACCGGCGTGGTCACCGACGCCGTCGCCCGCGCGGCTGCGGTCCCGCCCGCAGCGGTGCGGCGAGCAGCGATGCTGCGGGGCGAACTCGCCGAGGTCGCGACGGTCGCGTTGACCGACGGCATCGACGGCCTGGCTCGGTTCGGTCTGGAGCCTGGCCGACCGATCGGCCCCATGCTGGCGCAGTCAGCCGCTGACCCGGCGGAGGCACTCCAGCGACTGGGTGGCATCGCCCGGTTCGAGTGGAAGCTCGACGGGGCGCGCATCCAGGTGCACCGCCGCGGTGCCGACGTGGCGGTCTTCACTCGCACGCTGGACGACATCACCACGCGGGTGCCCGAGATCGTCGAAGCGATTCGGGCTCTCCCGGTGCGAGACCTCGTTGCCGACGGAGAGGCGATCGCCCTGCGTCCCGACGGCCGGCCGTATCCGTTCCAGGTCACGGCCTCGAGGTTCGGCACGTCCGACAGCCAGCGGACGGCTCAGCGGCTCACCGGGTTCCTGTTCGACGTGCTGCACGTCGACGGCGTGGATCTGCTGGACGAGCCGGGCGAGCACCGCTGGGCCGAACTCGCGCGAATCGTGCCGCAGGCGCTGCGCGTCCCGTCGCTGACGACGTCGGACGCTGCTGCCGCCAGCGCGTTCCTCGACGACGCGCTGGCCCACGGGCACGAAGGGGTCGTAGCCAAATCGCTCGCCAGCGGGTACGAGGCCGGCCGGCGCGGGTCCGGCTGGATCAAGATCAAGCCGGTGCACACGCTGGACCTGGTCGTGCTCGCGGTCGAGTGGGGAAGTGGTCGCCGGCGCGGGTGGCTGTCCAACATCCACCTAGGCGCCCGCGATCCGAAGACCGGCGAGTTCGTGATGCTGGGCAAGACCTTCAAGGGAATGACCGACCAGATGCTCGCCTGGCAGACCGAGCGGTTCACGCAACTGGCCAGCGGCTCGACCGAGGGCTGGGTCGTGTCACTACGACCTGAGCAGGTCGTGGAGATTGCCTTCGACGGCGTGCAGCGCTCGACGACCTATCCAGGTGGCGTCGCGCTCCGGTTCGCTCGCGTGCTGCGCTACCGGGACGACAAGCGACCGGACGAGATCGACACCATCAACACGGTGCGTGGTTTCCTGCCGACGTGAGCGGCGAGCGTCAGCTCGACAGGTTGGGCAGCGGCAGCGCACCGGCGGCCCGGCGCTTTCGGCGCAGCCACACCCGGCGGGTGCCGTCCGTATAGCGCAGCACACGAGCTAGTTCCCAGCCGGCGAATTCCGCCTGCAGGGCAAGCTGAGCGGCCGCCGCGACCCGGCTCACGTCACCCGGGATACGCAGCGGCGCGAACTCCCACTCGCTGTCGGGATCGGCCTCCGGTTGCGCACTCATCACCCTGCATTCAAGCACTGACGGCGGGCAGGGCAACCCTCTAGGCCGAGTCAGGTGACCCTCGGGCGGCCAACTCGCGACGTAGCCGCGTGCGGCGGGGCGCGGACCCCACCGCCCGAACGGCGTGCTGCAGCCGAGGTCCGGCGCCGTGAACGATCGACAGATGCCGTTCGGCGCGCGTCACCGCGGTGTACACGAGTGGGCGGCTGAGCATCCCACCGGCATCGGCGGGCAGCACCACCACGACGGCCGGGAACTCCGAACCCTGGGCGCGGTGGACCGTGATGGCCCAACCGTGTGCGAGATCGGCCAACGCCTTCCCACGCACCTCGGCCAGGCCCGAGGCGAACTCGACCGACACGGCGCCGTCGTCACCGTCGAGCGATCGCACGAACCCGACCTCGCCGTTGGCATAGCCGAACGGCTCCGCCTCCAAATGATTGGCCAGGGCCACGACCCGGTCGCCGACGTCGAAGCGACCGGCACCCCGACCCGGATTCAACCGCTGCTTCAGCGCGGCGTTGAGCGCCTGCGTTCCCGCCTGCCCGCGATGCACCGGTGTCACGACCTGCACCTGATCCGCGGGCACGTCGAAGGCCCGCGGGATGGATTCGGTGACCAGCTGCACCACCCGACGGGCGGCATCCGCCGGAGTACGCACGGGTACGACCACGACCTCGTGCGTCGGATCGTCGACCGGCGGGAGCACCCCTTCGCGCAGTTCAGCGGCCAGCCGGGCGATCGCCCCGCCCTCGGCCTGGCGGTACAAAGTGGTCAACTCGGTCACCGCCAGGTAACCCGAATCGATGAGGTCGCCCAACACGCGCCCCGGACCGATGGACGGTAACTGGGCGGCATCGCCGACGAAGACGACATGGGTGCCGTCCTTGCAGGCGTCCAGCAACGCGGCGGCCAGCTCCACATCGAGCATCGAGGCCTCGTCGACCACCACGACGTCCTCCTCCAACGGCAGCTCACTGCCCCGGGCGAAGGCGCCGGAGAACGAGACGTCCTCACCGTCGGTCCGGGGTTGCGCGCCGAGTAGCCGGTGGATCGTGGAGGCCGGCGCACCGCAGAGCTCCTCCAGGCGCTTGGCGGCGCGACCGGTCGGCGCGGCCAGGGCGACTGAGCAACCGGCCCGCTCGGCCAGTGCGACGAGCGTCGCTACGGTGCGGCTCTTACCGGTGCCCGGACCGCCGGTCAGCACGCTTACCCCGCAGCGCAGCGCCGCATCGACGGCGGCCTGCTGAGCCGCGTCGAGGTGCGAGTGTTCCCGCTTCGCCTTCGAACTCTTCACGGTGATCGCTTCGGCGGTCATGGTGAGGCGCTGCACGGCGTCGGCGATGTTGTCTTCCGCCTCGGCGTATCGCAACAGAGCGATGCGCGCCTCATCGCCGTCCGCGGTGTCGACCACCGTGCCCGCGTCGAGCGCCGCATCCACGGCCACATCGCCGTCGCCGACCCCGAAGGCCCGCAGGGCCGAGGCCACCGAGTCCCGCGGCGACTCGGTGTGCCCATCGCGGGCGTCCCGACCGAGTACCCAGGCGACGAGGCCGCGGCCCCGGCGGGGATCGTCGCGAGACACTCCCGGCAGGGCGAACCGGGCGACCCGGTCGGCATCCTCCGGGCTGATCCCGTATACGCCCAGCAGCCGCCACGGGTCGTCGCGAACCAGCCGCGGCGCTTCGGGCCCGAGCTGATCGACGACCCGGCGCGCCACCCGCACATCGAGGCCGGCCCCGTGCACGAGCTCAGCCACCTCGTAGGTCG
>JAFAWL010000386.1 GCA_019241805.1 Actinomycetota bacterium | reverse complement strand
CCTGCCGGGCATGGTCGCCTCGATGACGACACTGCCGGTCATCGGCGTGCCCGTCCCGTTGAAGTATCTCGACGGAATGGACTCGCTGCTCTCGATCGTGCAGATGCCGGCCGGAGTGCCGGTGGCGACGGTGTCGATCGGTGGTGCTCGCAACGCCGGGCTGTTGGCGGTGCGGATCCTGGCGAGCGCCGACGGGGCGTTGGCCGAGCGCGTCGCCGATTTCCAGGCCGGCCTTGCTGAGAGCGCGCGCAGCAAGGACGCCGCGCTCGCCGAGCAGATCCGTAGGCTGCCGGGATGAACCCAGGCCTTCCGTCCCCGAACGGAAGGCCGTCGGACGTCAACACGGTGGCCCCGGCGCCGACATCTCGTCGCCGGTTGCGTGTCCGGCGTCCGCGCGGGCGCCGCCAGTGGATTGTCAGCATCGTCGTTCTGGGCGCGCTGATCGCGCTTGTCACCGCGGTCGCGGTGTCGCGCACCACGACGCCGGTTCGCAGTCGGTCGGGGTTCATCGCCGGCACCGCTGAACCCGGCGGCGCGGCCGTGCAACTCGACACGACCGTCTATTTCCCGCAGCACACGCCGGCGCCGGCCGTGCTGCTCGCCCACGGCTTCGGTGGCAGCAAGAACGACCTGGACGGCCAGGCCAAGGCCCTGGCGCGGCACGGGTACGTCGTGCTCGCCTACACCGCCCGCGGCTTCGGTCGTTCCGGCGGCATGATCCATCTCGACGCGCCGGATTACGAGGTCGCCGACGCGTCCAAGCTGATCACCTACCTGGCGAGCCTGCCCGAGGTCGAGAAGGACAAACCCGGTGATCCACGAGTGGGTGTCGCCGGATCGTCCTACGGCGGCGGACTGGCACTGCTCACCGCGGCATACGACTCGCGCGTCGACGCGGTCGCCGCGGACATCACGTGGAACTCGCTGACGCACGCGCTGTTCCCGAACGCCGCCGGTGATTCGCCCGGCGTCTTCAAGAAGCTCTGGGCCGGTGAACTTTTCCAGTCCGGGACGGGTGCTCGCGCGAGCGCGGCGATCGACGCCACCTCGCTTTCCGCCGGGCAGTGCGGGCGTTTCGCGCCGGAGCTGTGCGCCGCCTACCAGCGGGCGGCTCAGACCGGCCACCCGGACGCGGCAATGACGGCGCTGCTCGCGGCGTCCAGTCCGGCCGGCGTGCTCGGCCGGATCCACGCGCCGACGCTGCTGAGCCAGGGCGAGCAGGATTCGCTGTTCCCGCTCACTGAGGCCGACGCCAACGCGCGGGGGATCGCCGCGACCGGGACCACCGTCAAGGTGATCTGGCGCGCGGGTGGACACGACGGTGGCACGACCGACAGCGAGATCGAACGCGACCTGTACTCCTGGTTCGATCCGACGCTTCGTCATCACGGCAAGATCAACACGACCTTCGAACTCAACGAGACCGGCGCCGGCATCTCGTCCGAGACCGGCGAACGCGTGGCGCAGACCCTTCAGGTCGACAGCGGCTATCCGGCCATCGACGGCCACCGGCAGAGCACCGCCCAGCTGACCGTGTCGGGCCCGTCGCAGCCCGTCAACGCGCCGGCCGGTGGCAACCCGGCCGCGGTCACCGACGTTCCGGGTCTCGGCGCGCTCGCGGGCACCGCGGCGACGCTGAGCAGTCTCACCGGCACGTCGACGACCGGCTTGACCGCGATCCCCGGTCAGGCCGCGTTCTTCGCCTCGGCCCCGCTCACCGATCGTCGCCTGATCGCCGGCGCGCCCACGGTCACCTTCACGATCACGCCGACGTCGACGACGGACGCGACGTTGTTCCTCTCGCTGCACGACGTCTCGGCCGACGGCAGCGATACATTGCCGGCGCAGCTCGTGGCACCGCTGCAGCTGAGCGGGCTGAGCCCGGGCCAGCCGACGACGGTGACCGCACGGCTGCCGGCGATCGTCACGGATGTCGCGGCCGGGCATCGGCTGGTGCTCTCGATAGCCACGACCGATCTGGCCTATCAGCTGCCGAGCGATCCGCGGACCTACGTGATCTCGCTGGCCGGTGGGCAGGCCCCGCTGACGCTGCCCAGCGTCGACGGTCGGGTCGTGCGCGGCGGCAATCCCGGCGCGTGGCTGATCGTCGGGATCGTCGCGGTGATCCTGGCGATCGCCTTGGGCGTCGCCCGATCGGTGCGCCGACGAATCCGCTCGGCCGTGCGGGCGGAACTCGCCGAAGTCCCCGTGGCCGTCACCAACCTCGTCAAGGAATACAAGGACGGCTACCGAGCCGTCGACGACGTCAGCTTCCGCGTCGAGCAGGGTCAGGTCGTGGGCCTGCTCGGCCCGAACGGTGCCGGCAAGACGACGACGTTGCGGGTCTTGATGGGGCTGATCGCCCCGACCGCGGGCGAGGTGCGGGTTTTCGGCGAGCGGATCGAGCCGGGCGCCAAAGTGCTGGCCCGCATCGGCGCGTTCATCGAAGGACCGGGATTTCTACCGCACCTGTCCGGTCGCGAGAACCTACGGCTCTACTGGGCGGCCACCGGGCGTCCGGTCGAGGAGGCTGACTTCGAGACGGCGCTGGGGATCGCCGGTCTCGGCTCGTCGATCGAGCGACGGGTCAAGACCTACAGCCACGGTATGACGCAACGCCTCGCGATCGCCCAGGCCATGCTCGGCCTGCCCGAACTGCTGGTGCTCGACGAACCGACCAACGGACTCGACCCGCCGCAGATCGCCGAGATGCGCGAAGTCCTACAGAGTTACGCCCGGACCGGACGTACCGTGATCGTCTCCAGCCACCTGCTGGCCGAGGTCGAGCAGACGTGCACCCACGTTGTGGTCATGCATCGCGGTCAGCTGATCGCCGCCGGCTCGGTGCCCGAGATCGCCGGCGCGGCCGGTATGCAATTGGCCGTCACCGACGTCGAGCGGGCCACCGCGGCGCTGGCCGCCGCCGGCATCGCCTCGCAGGCCGTGCCGGCGCGGCGCGCGTTGGAAGATGTTTTCCTCGACCTTGTCGGAGGTGGTGAGGCGTGAGCGACCTCGAGTCGAGCCCGGCGTCGGTGACCGTCTCGCCCAACGGCCGCGAGGCCGCCACCCGGCGCGGCGTGCACGATCGGCTGGCCAACCTGCCGGCAACCGCGAGCGGCT
>JAFAWL010000263.1 GCA_019241805.1 Actinomycetota bacterium | reverse complement strand
CGTTCGGCCGGCGCGGCTACGACGAGACGCAGGTCGACGAGTTCTTGGAGCAGGTCGAATCGGCCCTGCGGACCCGGTCGGACGGAGGTCCGCCCCCAGTACTGGGCGTGCCGCATTTCCGCCGGCCGGCGATCGGACTGCGCGGTTACGCGAATGTTGAGGTCGACAGTTTCATCGACGAGATCCGCCGGCAGCACCCGGATTTGTTCGACGTGGCCTGATCCCCCACGAAGTCGCGCCGCATGCGAAGCGCGGCTTCCCCATGCGCGAGGCGTTTGCGTCGCGTGCTCGGCCAGCCACCATCCCGCCACGAGGTCTACGTCGCCGTCGGCAGCAGACCGCGCACGCATCATCGTTCGACTGACCGAGACGGGCGGCCCAGTGTCGCGGGAGGGCCACATGGCGCTCGATCACACTCCCGCGCGGCCAACTCATCCGGCTCGACGCCCCCGGCATGGAATCCGTCTCACTTCGGACGAACACCGACGGCTCAGTGCAGTTCGACGTGGCACCCAGACAATGGACCGTCACCGCACCGTGCGGCGCACCGCCGAGCGTGGACGTGTCCGTGCTCGCCGGAAAGGCGACGTCCGTACCGATCCGACTGCGCCGTCCCGTGAGGCGCGCACGTTCCTTCACGGCGACGGGATGCCGTGGTACCGATTGTCGGGACGACAGGATTTGAACCTGCGACCCCCTGACCCCCAGTCAGGTGCGCTACCAAGCTGCGCCACGTCCCGAACGGCCGGCCACCGCGCCACCGCAGCAGAGGCGGATGGGCAGCGGATCGACCGACCAGAACAGTAGCGCACGTGGGCTAGCGCTTTCGCTTCTCCCGCACGCGCACTGAGATCTCGATCGGCGTTCCGGTGAAGTCGAAGTCTTCCCGCAGTCGCCGTTCGAGGAAGCGCCGATAGCCCGCCTCTAGGAAGCCGGACGTGAAGAGCACGAACCGAGGTGGACGGATGTCGGCCTGGGTGGCGAACAGCACCCGGGGAGCCTTGCCCCCTCGGGGCGGGGGTGGCGTGGCAGCGACGACATCTGTCAGCCAACTGTTCAATCGCCCGGTCGGGATCCGCCGGTCCCATGAGGCCAGGCTCGTGTGCAACGCACCGGCCAGGCGATCGATCGATCGCCCGGTTCGGGCCGAGATGTTGACTCGTGGCGCCCACGCGACACGAGCCAGGTCTCGCTCGATCTCTCGCTCGAGCCGCAGCCGTCGGTCCTCGTCGAGCAGGTCCCACTTGTTGAAGGCGATGACCAGTGCCCGGCCGGCGTCGGTGACCGCGGCGATGACCCGCTGATCCTGCTCCGACAGCGGTTCGGCGGAGTCGAGCAGGACGACGGCGACTTCGGCCGCCTCGATCGCACTGGCCGTGCGCAGGCTCGCGTAGTACTCCATTCCCGCGGACTGATTGACGCGTCGGCGAAGGCCGGCCGTATCGACGAACCGCCACACCTCGCCGCCCAGCTCCACCAGGCTGTCAACCGGATCAATGGTGGTTCCCGCGACCGAGTCGACGACTGAACGCTCCTGCCCGGACAGGCGGTTGAGCAGGCTCGACTTGCCCACGTTCGGCCGGCCGATCAAGGCGACTCGGCGCGGTCCGGTCTCGACCTCGTCTTCAGCTACGGCCGTGGGCAAGGCTTCCAGAACAGCATCGAGCAGATCGCCACTACCTCGTCCGTGTAGTCCGCTGACAGCCCACGGCTGACCGAGGCCGAGCGACCAGAGGTCGTGGACATCCCCCTCGGCCCGCGCGTCGTCGATCTTGGTCACCGCGAGCAGCACCGGCCTGTCCGATCGGCGCAGTGTCCGGGCGACGGTCATGTCCGTCTCGGTCGCGCCGACCGTGCCGTCGACCACGAACAGCACAAGGTCGGCGGTCTGCACCGCCCGCTCAGCCTGAGCCGATACTCGTGCCTGCAAGCCGCGGGCGTCGGGTTCCCACCCGCCGGTATCGACGAGCGTGAATCGCCGCCCGGCCCACAGCGCGTCGTAGGCGACGCGATCGCGGGTGACGCCGGGCACGTCTTGGACGACCGCCTCGCGCCGGCCGAGTATTCGGTTGACCAACGTCGACTTGCCGACGTTAGGCCGCCCGACGACGGCGACCACAGGTACACCAAGGTGGGCGGAACCGTTCTCGGCGATGTCGGCCACCGCCTCACCGGTCGGCGCAGTCTCGCCCGCGTCGTCGTTGAGGTCCACCTGACTAGG
>JAFAWL010000243.1 GCA_019241805.1 Actinomycetota bacterium | reverse complement strand
CACATGGGCTTTCCCCTTCACCGCGGGTCGGTGAAGGATGGCGTCCTGACCTGCCATTGGCACCACGGTCGCTTCGCCGTCGCGAGCGGCTGCGCCTTCGATCTTTGGGCGGACGATATACCGACCGCGGCGGTCGAGATCCGTGATCGCGGCGAGGTGTGGGTATCAGCCCGGCCCTGTCACGCCGACGGGGATGCGCACTGGCGCAACCGCCTGCGAGTGGGACTTGAGCAGGATATCGGCCTGGTAATCGCCAAAGCCGTGCTCGGTCTCACCTCGGACAGCATCACTCCGGCGGAGATGGTTCGCGACGCGGCGCTCTATGGCGTTCACAACCGGGACGACTGGGGCTCCGGCCTGACGATCCTGACCGCGCTCGCCAACCTCATCCCGTCGTTGCCGGATGAAGAACGGGACCTGGCCCTGTACAAGGGCATCAACCGCGTTGCCGACGACTGCGAGGGCCAGGCGCCGCGGCGAGATCGCGAACCGCTCGGCGCCGACCCGCAGCCGTTCGACAGATTGGCGCGATGGCTGCGGCACTGGACGGCGGTGCGTCATCGCGACGGCGCCGAGCGCACCCTCCTCACCGCGATTTCCGGGGGCGCGTCGCAGGCGGAGCTCGCCGAGATGATGCTCGTCGCGGCCACCGACCGGTTCTTCGCCGATGGGGGCCATTCCCTCGACTTCGTCAACAAGGCCTTCGAATGCCTAGACATCGTCGGCTGGCAACACGCGGCCGAGATGCTGCCCTCGGTGGTTGGGCAGATGGTGGTTGCCCGCGGCGGCGAGGAGGCGAACGCCTGGCGGAATCCCATCGATCTGGTGCCGCTCTGCGAAGCCGCCTTTGCCGAGCTGCCCGGAAGGCTCGCCAGCGGCATGGACAGTCGGGGCAAGTGGCGGGCTCACACGGAGTTAGCCAGGGCGCTGCTGGGCGAGTACCCCGAGGAGATCGTGGCGGCTCTTCAGGCGGCCATCTCTAGGGGCGCCGCGCCGACAGATCTCAGCCGATCGCTCGCCTATGCCGCCGCACTACGGGTCGCCCGCTTTGGAACCGCCAACGAGTTCTCCGACTGGGAGGTCGCGCATCACGTATTCACCTACTGCAACGGGCTTCATCAGCTGCTGAAGCGCGTCACGGCAGGTGATCCAGATCGGCGGGTTAATCCCGACATCCTGCGTGGCGTGTTCCATGGCGCGATGCGCCTTTACCTCATCCGGTTCCTGAACGTGCCGCCAGCGCGGATTCCCGACGAGCGTGACCGTTCGCTGGCGGACCTGCCCGTCGATGCGGATGCCCTGCTGGGCGCTTTCCTGGCGGCGCTGGATCGCCAGGGGGAGGTAACAAGCGCAGCACGGCTCGTCGCGCGCTATCTGCTGCTCGGGCATTCGGTCGATGCGTTAGTCGCAACGCTTGCACGGGCACTGCTGCGCGAGGATGCAGGATTCCACGCTTATCAGATGCTCGAGGCAGGAGTGCGTCAGTCTCAGGAATGGGGAGATAGCGAGCCGGGTCGCCACATCCTGATTGGCGTCGCTCGCTACCTGGCCGCCCACTCGCCGACGGAGCGCGCCCAGTTGCAGACAGCTGTCGTCGCCCGCCGCCTCAGTCGAGGAGAGGCCATGCACTCGGCTGAAGCGGTACAAGAATAGGGTGGTTCCCTCCTCCTTGCTCGGACAACGTGGTGGGAGAGAAACAGCGCACGGTCGAAAATGGCCATCCACCGCGACAACCGTCCTCGATCACCGCCGACCTGGGTTCGGCCGCAACTGTCGCAGCTCGTTACCGAAGCGCCCGCCGGTCGAGAGTGGCTGCACGAGCTCAAGTATGATGGCTACCGGTTGCACGCACGCCTTGACCGCGGGAAAGGTCGCGCTCCTGACTCGCAAGGGCCTGGACTGGACCCACAAGTACCCGGACACGGCCGCAACACTCTCAGCGCTCAAGGTGGGCAACGCGTACATCGACGGCGAGCTCTGCGCAGTACGGCCCGACGGGACGACCAGCTTCTCCGCGATGCAGGGAGCAAGCGACGGCGGTTGCGCAGGACTTGTCTTTTTCGCGTTCCATCTCCTCTTCGTCGACGGCAAGAGCATCGCCGATCCGCCGCTGATCGAGCGCAAGGCGCTCGAGGAGCATCTCTCAGGTGCCCCCGCCGGAATCCGGTACAGCGACCATGTCATAGCCGATGGCCCTCGCTTCCGTACCGCCGCATGCAAAGGGCCGAGGGACTCGTATCGAAGCGTACCGATGCCGCCTATCTGCCGACAATCGCGGGATTTGGCGTAAGTCGAAGTGCCTCAATCGCCAGGAGTTCGTCATCGTCGGCTGGACCGATCCGGAGGGCTCGCGCCCCTATATCGGCGCGCTCCTGCTGGGCTACTACGCCGATGACGGTCTGATCTATGCCGAGGCGCGCTGGCGGCGGCCTCTCGCAAGGCG
>JAFAWL010000230.1 GCA_019241805.1 Actinomycetota bacterium | reverse complement strand
TCGACCTCGCGGACCGCCGCCTGCTGCGTGCTCTCACCCGGCTCGACGTGTCCCTTGGGCAGTGACCACAGCAGTCGTCCCCGCCGGTCGGTGCGGCCGATCAAAGCGCCCTGCGGCACTGAGGCTTCGAGGTCGACGACGAGGCCGCCGGCGCTGGTCTCATCGACCCGCTGCAGCCTTCGGCCGCCGCGCCGGTCGCTGCTCGCGCGCGCCGCTGCGCGGCGCCGCGAGGACCCTTGGGCAGGGCCGCCCGAACCGCTGCCCGATCCGGATTCTGTGGCCCCGCGCTTGTCGGAGGGCCCTGGGGACATGCCCTCAGGGTAACGCCGGTCGGTAGCCTGAGCCCCCGTGACGCGATCGGAAGGGCCGGTGGATCCGGCGGCGACCACCCCGGTTCGGGGTCCCGCCGACCTGATCAGCATCCCGCCGGCGGCCGCACGCCTCGGGGCGGCGTTTGCCGCCGCCGGTCATCAGCTGCATCTCGTGGGCGGTCCGGTTCGGGATGCGTTGCTGCACCGACCGGGAAGCGACGACCTGGATTTCACGACCGATGCCCGTCCCGAACGCATCCTGGAGTTGGTCCGGCCACTGGCAAGCACGACGTGGACGACTGGCATCGAATTCGGCACCATCGGTGCTCAGCTCGACGGGCTTCCCTGCGAGATCACGACATTCCGGGCCGACCGCTACGATCGCCTCTCGCGCAATCCGGCCGTCGCCTTCGGCGATTCCCTCGAGGACGACCTGCGCCGCCGTGACTTCACGATGAACGCGATGGCGCTGTCGGTCACGGGTGACCGTACTTTCACCGATCCGTTCGGCGGCCTGGCCGCGCTCGCGCGTGGTGTGTTGGTGACCCCGGCGCGACCGGAGGAGTCGTTCGCCGACGACCCGTTGCGGATGCTGCGGGCCGCACGATTCGTCTCCACGTTGTCGGTGCGGGTCGACCCGGCGACCCGGCAGGCGATGACCGACCTGGCTCCCGAACTCGGCCGCATCACCGCCGAGCGGGTGCAGCAGGAGCTGAGCAAGCTGCTGTTGGGAGCGGGCGCCCGGGCCGGGCTGGAGCTGCTGGTCGCCTCCGGGCTCGCCGACGTCGTGCTGCCGGAGCTGCCGGCGCTCCGGATGGCCGCGGACGAGCACGGCCAGCACAAGGACGTGTACGCCCACACCCTGCAGGTCCTCGACCAGGCCATCGACCTGGAGGACAGCGGGCCGGACCTGATTCTGCGCTGGGCCGCCGTACTGCATGACGTCGGCAAGCCCGCCACGCGCCGATTCGAATCCGACGGACGGGTGACCTTCCACCACCACGAAGCGGTCGGTGCGCGCTTGGCTCGCCAACGGCTGCGGGAGCTGAAGTACGCCAAGGAGGTCGTGGAGGCGGTGTCGGAGCTGGTCTTCCTGCACTTGCGCTTTTACGGCTACCGCCGCGGCGAATGGACCGACTCGGCTGTGCGCCGCTACGTCGTCGATGCCGGGCCGCTGTTGCCGCGCCTGCACAAGCTGGTCCGCTCGGATACGACCACCCGCAACCGGCGTAAGGCGGCCGCGCTTTCGGCCGCCTACGACGCGTTGGAGGAGCGGATCGCGCTGCTCAAAGAGCAGGAGGAGCTGGACAACATCCGGCCCGACCTCGACGGCAACGAGATCATGCAGATCCTCGGCGTCGCGCCCGGACCGGTGGTGGGTCGGGCCTGGGCCTATCTGAAGGAGCTACGCCTGCAGGAAGGGCCACTCGATCACGATCGGGCGGTGGAGATGCTCATTCGGTGGTATGCGCAACAGAGCTGACGCCGGCATCGTCCGAGCCGACGGTTCGACCGGCGTAGCCGGCAGCGATCACCAGGTAGGCCACGCCGAGCCCGATGACGGCCGGGGCCGAGTGACCGTCCTCGGGCAGCGACAACGCTGTGATAGCCGCGGCGCCGACGAAGCCGACGTTGAACAGTGTGTCGTATACGGAGAACACACGGCCGCGGAAGTCGTCGTCGATGGCTTGCTGCACGATCGTGTCGACGCAGATCTTCACCCCCTGCGCGGTGAATCCGAGCAACCCGACGAACAGGAGCTGCAGGCGGACCTCGAATTGCAGTCCGAGGCCCAACTCCGCGCCCGCGGCAATGACCAGCAGCGCGACGGACCAACGGACGAAGCCGATCCGACGGCTGGCGCCGGGCGTGACGAATGCGGCCAGGCCCGAGCCGACGGCCAGCGCACCGACGGCCTGCCCGATGCCGGACAAACCCGCGCGGAAGATGCCCTCGGCGTGGAAGTAGTAGCGATACAGCAGCAGCGTCGACACCGTCGTCACGCCGACCAGAACCCGGGTCAAGCTGATCATGATTAGCGCATCCCGCGCGGTGGTGCGGCGCCAGGCATGCCGCGCGCCGGCCAGCAGGCCTGACAAGACGTGGCGAGCGGTCGGGCCATCGGTCTGTTCGTCGTCGTCGGGTCCCAGATCGAGCCGACCGAAGCGGGTGGAAGTCACTGCGGCGATCAGATAGGCGACGGCAGCCAACAGCGCGACGATCGCGTAGCCGCTGTCGCCGTGAATGGGCGCCTTGACGACGATGCCGCCTCCGCCGCCGAGCGCGGTGGCGATCGCTCCGGCTGTGGTGGTCACCGCGTTGGACGTGACCAACCCGTTCAGCTCGACGACGTGAGGCAGACTGGCCGACAGCGCCGCCAATACGAACCGATTCGCGGACACCACGACCAGCGAGGTTATGTAGAAGCCGGCACCCGTGACGCCGGCCGCGATCTCCGCGCCGACGGCTAGGACGCAGATCGTGCGCAGACCGTTGGCGACGGTCAGTACCCGCTGGCGTGACCATCGGTCGATCACGATGCCGGCGAACGGACCGAGCATCGAGTACGGCAGCAGCACTACGGCCAGAGCCGCGGCGACGTCGGTCGCGCGAGCCTCGTGCTGCGGGTTGAACAACACCGCGCCGGCCAGGGAGGCCTGGAACGCGCCGTCACCGAACTGGCCGGCCAGGCGCACGCGCAGGAGGCGGCGGAAGTCGCGCCGGCGAAGCGCCGCGACGAGGAACCCGCTGCCGTGCACGCTTGCGACGGTAACCGCGCCGATCACCGCGACCTCGGCCAGGCGGGTGCGTCGCGGGCCGGGCAAGATGGACGGGTGGCCGACGACGCTGGTTTCGCCACCGGATGGCGGTCGCTCGAGCCGCGAGCCGGTCGATTGCTCGTCGCCGCGCCTCGGCTGCAAGATCCGTCATTTCGTCGCAGCGTCGTCTATCTGCTCGATCACGACGACGGCGGCAGTTTCGGGGTCGTCATCAATCGGCCTACCCACACGCCCGTCGGTCAGGTGTTGCCGGACTGGCACGAGGTCGTCAGCGAGCCGTCGGTCGTCTACTCCGGCGGTCCGGTGCAGCCGGACGGCGCGTTGTGCCTGGGACGACTTTCCGGCTCAGGTTCGGGCGTGCGTCCGTTAGTCGGCGAGTTGTGCACCGTTGACCTCGAATCCGAGGTCGGACAGATCACGACGATTACGAATCGGCTGCGCGTGTTCGCCGGGCACTCCGGATGGGCGGCGGGCCAGCTGAGCGCTGAACTGGCCGAGGGAGCGTGGTTCGTGCTCGATGCGCTGTCCGAGGACGTCTTCAGCCAGACGCCAAGCCAGCTGTGGGCCCGGGTGCTGCGGCGGCAACCGATGCCCTTGCGGCTATTGGCCAACTACCCGGACAATCCGTCCGCCAATTGAAGGTCCAGGGAGGCGGCTTAGCCGAACGTCCAGTTCTGGCTCGTCGACTGGGACATGCTCGAGAAGTCCGTGCCGGGATCGGCGTGCGGGTCGTAGGACGACTCGATGCCGATACGACCGGGTCCCCACATGCGCAGCCACAGGTAGCGATTGCCCCATGATCGCCAGAAGTGCATGCCGGCCTGCGGATACTCGACGTGCAGATGCATCGTGACGCTCGGATCCTTGAACAGCACCGCGGGCGGCTTGACCAGCACGCTTTCACCCTCGGCCAGATCACGAACGTAGGCATTCCCGCCGGCGCCGATCAGGACCAGACCCGGTGTTTCCAGGGCGCTGAAGCGGTCGAGGTACTGACCCATGGGGTAATGCCAGCGGGTTTGGTCGTCCTGGCGCCGATCGTCATCGTCGATCATGTCCATGCCCAGCTGGAGCAGGCCGACCCCGGCGCCGCGACCCTGGCCGTCGCCTGCCGTCGAATACCAGACGCCGGACTCGTACCAGTCGTAGGAGATGTTGCGGGTGGCAACGAGCAGGCGGTGTTCGCAGATGTCGACCGCCGCGCCCGGCTGCACCGGGATCGCGATGACCTCGCCGGCCGTGTCGTGCGAGAAGGCGACGTGTCCCGGTCCCGTTGCTGTGGCCATGACCAGTGGCAGCCCGGCCCGATAGCGGGTCCAGGGCTTGGACATGGGCAGATTGTCCAGTGCCACCGACGGCTCCTGCCACAGCAGGGCCTGGTGCGGAAAGTAGAGACTGTCACCCGCGGCGAGCGCCCAGTCGGCGATCGCGGAGACGGAGCCGGTGATCTGCACGGACGACCGGCCGGCCTGCAGATGTGTCATGTCGGCCATCGGCGGTAGCTCGGTCCACCCGCCCTTGGTAGTGCGCTGCTGAATGTCGACCGGCGCACCGCACCACGGGCAGCTGCCCTCGGCCCCGGCAGATTCCTGACGGCAGTACGGGCACTTGTACGTAGTCGTACTCATCAGTCGGTCACCCGGTGCTGGTACATCGACTGCATGCCGACCCGGCCCGGGCCGGTGAGTCGAGTCATTACGAGCCGGGAATTGGAGGAGAAGACGTTGCCCAACGCCGCGCCGCCGCCGCTGAGCAGTTGCCCGGCCGCGCCGGCGACGCCGTCGGACATCAGTTCGCGCATTGCTTTCAGTCCGCGGAAGCCCTTGCCGGCGAACTGCTTGGCCGTTTGCATACCCTGCGCGGTCTTGCTCGCGTCCGGAGCGGCGGCGATGTCGACGTTCACCGACTCGAGCGTGACGCTCGCGTCCTTGTAGAGGAAGCCGCCGGGTTCCAACTGCAAGGATTCGCCCGCGGCGAGCGTGCGCTCGAACACGGTGCCGTACCCGTGCAGGATCAGCACTCCCGGCGCAGTGGCCGTGAACTGGTCCTGGTACATACCGGTGCCACCCATCAGCGCCGTGCGCAGGCCCGGCACTTTGACGAAGGCATAGCTCAAGGTTCCGGAGGCGGCCAGCATTGCGTGACCCCGCACGTCGATCTCCATCCCGGGATCGACCGGCAGTACGACCAGCGATCCGGCGGCGTCGCGTGAGAAGGCCAGCCGACCCGGGCCGCGCGCGACGCTCAGCACGAAGGGCATGTCGCCCAACAGCCGCTGCATGCCGCCCGGTGAACTCATCACCGCCATGGGAACCGTGTGGTCCTTCCACAGCATGGCGTGGTGTTCGAAGAAGACGGTGTCGGAGGGATCAAGTGTCATCTCGGCGACCGGCACGACGGCGCCGTCGACCTGCACCGTGCTCGCCCCGAAATGGATCTCGGTCAGGTTGCGCAGCCGGGGCGCCTCGCGCCAGCCCGAGTCGGTGACCTTGTCGCGCGCGTCGAGCGGCGCTCCGCAGCGATCGCAGCTGAGCGCGTCGGCCGGAGTCTGCGCGCGGCACCAGCGGCAGGCGATGCGCTGCATCGTCTCGGTCACGGCTCTCCCTTCGCGGGGCTCGACCGGCCGGCGTCGACCGATCAGCGTGCGGCACAGCGTCCCACAACGTACGGGCGTCCACGAGATGCTGGAAGCTCCGCAGGCTGGGATCGGACCGAAGGGGCAGCAGATGAGTGCCAGAGACGTCGCGTCGCGGGCGCTCGCGGCGCTTCGGGCGGCGGGCGTACCCATCGGAGACGGCCTGACCGCGGCCGAGATCGAGGCGATCGAGCAACACCACGCTTTCGGATTCAATCCGGATCATCGAGCGCTTCTGTCCCACGGCGTTCCGCTCGGTCCGCGGTGGGTCGACTGGCGCTGCGACGATCCCGACCGGATCGCCGAGCGGTTGCTTACGCCGATCCGCGGCGTGCTCTTCGATGTCGAGCACAACGGGTTCTGGGCCGCCGACTGGGGACCTCGGCCGGTCGGACGGGCGGCGCTTTCCGTCGCTGCTCGGGCGCTCGAACGAGTTCCCCGGCTGATTCCGGTGTACGGGCATCGCTTCGCACCGGCGGCTCCGGCGCCGTCCGGCAGCCCGATCCTGTCCGTGGTGCAGACCGACGTCGTTGAGTACGGGCACGACCTGGGCGACTACGTGGCGCGGGAGTTCCGCCTGCCCTCGACCGCATCTCGCGCGGTCGAGGACCCCGGCTATCGAGTGCCGTTCTGGTCGGATCTCATCAGTCCGTGACGGCTGCCGGCCGTTCGGCCGGTCGCAGCGCGGCGACGAGCGCGACCACGGAAAGCACGATGACCGCACCGAGGTACTCGCGCGCCGTGGTCATCAGACCACCGCCATGGACGACGAGTACGCCCGCAATCACCGCAGGCAGTCCCATCGCCAGATATGAGACGACGTAGAGCAGGGAGAGCACGCCGGAACGCTCATGGGCGTAGGCCAGCGGCACGACGGCGCGGATGGCCGATTGGAAGCCGGCTCCGAATCCGACCCCGGCAATGGCGCTACCGACGAAGAACCAGAGCGCCGACGTCGTTTCGAGCGAGACGAAGGTGATCAGCAGCCCGCCGGCCACTGTGGCGAAGCCGGCCGGAAGCGCGATGCGGATAGAGATGTGCTGGATCAGCAGCACGCTCAACGCGGCACTCGCGGCAATGACGAACAGAGCCAGACCACCGATCAGTAACGAGTTCGAGCCGACGACGTGCCGGACCAGCGCCGGCCCGAGCGAACCGTAGAGGCCGGGTAGCGCCCAGGCGGCAATCAGCCCGGGAACCGCGGCCGCCATCGGGCGCCGAACCTGGCGAGGAAGCGCGAACTCCGGTCGCAACGATGCGAGCGCTCCGGGCTTCGGCGTCACGGTCTCGGCCATGTAGACCACGCCGATCGTCTGCATCACGAAGATGGCGAGCAGGCCGACGTAGACCAGGTGGGTAGGCCACGGGAGGTACTGCACGAGCAGGCCCGCCGCGATGCCCCCGGTCGCGGTTCCGGTGATCGGCGCAACGGCGTTCGCGACCGTGCCCCGAACCCGGTTGATGTCGAGCATGCCGGCGCCGATCGCGCCGATCGCGGCGCCGGTCGAGACGCCCTGCGCGATCCGAGCGATCACCAGTTCACTGACGTCGCCCGCGGTCGTGAACGCCAGCATGGCCAGAATCTGTACGCCGAGGGTGGCGAGCAGGACGGGGCGTCGACCGATGTGGTCCGAGAGGCGCCCGAAGACGAGCAACGATGCGAGAACGGCCAGGGCGTAGACGCCGAAGATGACCGTGGTCGTGATCGGCGTGAAGTGCCATTCGGTGGCGTAGAGCGAGTACAGCGGTGTGGGCGCGCTCGAACCGGCCAGGAAGAACAGCACGATCGAGGCCTGTAGGTAGAACGCCAGGGTCGGCGGGAGCGTGCGGCGAGCTGGCGCGGTGGCAGCGGGAGCGTGACCGGCAGTGGCGCCGGAGGCGATGGTGGCTGCGGGAGCGGTGGCGGGGCGGTTCGGCGGCATTCGGGTCGTCTCCAACGGCTGACGTCCATGAGTAGACCGGTCTGTCTAGGCATGAGAACACTAGACAGATCTGTCTGGTACTGTCAACCGATATGAGCATCGACACCATTGGGGTGCCCGACCTCGAAGCCCGCAGCGGCCCGACTACGGGCCGAGCGTCCGCCCGGGACCGCCTGCTCGACGCGGCGGACGAGCTCTTCTACGCCGAGGGAATCCACACCGTCGGGATCGATCGCATCATCGAGCGCGCGGGCGTCGCGAAGGCGTCGCTCTACAACTGTTACGGCAGCAAGGACGAGCTCGTGCGCGCGTACCTGCTGCGCCGTCACGACCGGCGCCAGGCTCGGATCCAGGCCGCGATCGCGCGCTACGACACCCCGCGCGAGCAGTTGCTCGCGGTCTTCGACGCCCTGGACGAGCTGCTGGCCGACCCCAAGTTCCGGGGGTGCGCGTTCGTCAACGCTGCCGCGGAAGGCCCCGCGCCCGACGCCGTGCGCGAGGTCGGGGAGATCTCGCGGTCGTGGGTACACGGCGCGCTCCTGTCACTCGCGATCCAGGCCGGCGCATCCGACCCCGGCGTGCTGGCCGACCAGTTGGTGCTTCTCTACGACGGGGCCCTCATCGGCGCCAAGATGGACGGCAATGCCGCCACCGCTCGCACCGCCCGGGCGGTCGCGGCGACGTTGATCGACGCGATCGTCTAGCCGACTCGCAGGCCGTCGAAGGCGACGGTGCTTACCGCAGCCGCCAGCGTGGGCGCCTCATGTCGCCCGTCGACGCGCAGCCACTCGGTCAGCGAGTTGACCAGCCCGAACAGCAACCGCGCCGTGACGGCGGGGTCGACATCCGGTCGCAGGTCGCCCGCCGACACTGCCTCGCCCACCAGCTCGGCCACCAGCCGGTCGATGCGGCGTCGACGGGCCAGCGCGTCGCGTTCGACGTCGCTGTTTCCGCGCACGCGCACGAGCAGCGTCACGTAGGGCAGTCGCTCCACCAGCACCTCGACCGAGCGCCGCACGAGCAACTCGAGCCGCTCGACGGCCGGTCGGTCGAGCTCACGGACCTGACCGGCGACCGCCTCCAACCCGCTCAAGGCATGGTCGAGCGCCTCGGCGAGTAACGCGTCCTTGCCAGCGAAGTGGTGGTAGATCGCCGACTTCGTGACGCCGAGCCGGGCCGCGAGATCCTCCATGCTCGCCCCGTCGAAGCCACGTTCGTTGAAGACGGCGACGGCCGCGTCCAGGACAGCGCTTCGATCATGGCCCGGCCGCCCCCGACGACTGCGTACCGGACGATTCCGGGCCGGCGAGCTCTGGTCCAAGGGCACGGCGACACGCTAGCATCAATACTGAACGAACGGTCAGGAAATCGGACTCGGCCGCGCGTGTGCGGACACCAGGATTCGAGCGGTGATCAGGAGTCGACGATGACACTGCGCAGCTACGTTGGCGGCAGTTGGGTCAGTCCGAACGAGCCGGGTGCGCCGCTGTTCGACGCCGTGACCGGCGAGCAGATCGACGCCATCTCCTCCGCCGGCATCGATCTCGCCTCAGCCCTGTCGCACGGCCGAGAGGTTGGTGGGCCAGCCCTGCGGGAGCTGAGCTTCCAGCAGCGGGCCGCCACGCTCAAGGCGCTCGGCACCTATCTTGGCGATCAACGCGATGAGCTCTACGACTTGTCCTACCGCAGCGGCGCGACGTTGGCCGATTCGCGATTCGACATCGACGGCGGCATCGGGGTGCTGCTCAGCTACGCGAGCAAGGGCCGTCGGGAGTTGCCGGACGGCACCGTGCTCGTCGAAGGTGAAGCCGAGCCCCTCGGTCGGGCCGGAGACTTCCTGGGGCAGCACATTCTCACCGCGCGGCGGGGCGTCGCGGTGCAGATCAACGCGTTCAACTTTCCCGTGTGGGGGCCGCTGGAGAAGTTCGCGCCGGCCTTCCTGGCCGGAGTACCAAGCCTGATCAAACCTGCGAGTGTGACCGCATACCTCACCGCGCGACTGGTGGAACTCATCGTGGCTTCCAAGCTGCTCCCCGCCGGCGCGCTTGCGCTGCTCTGCGGCAATGCGGGGCCTCTGCTCTATCACCTCACCGATCAGGACCAACTGTCGTTCACCGGCTCCGCCGCGACCGCACAGCGACTGCGCACCCATCCGACCGTCGTCGCTCGGGCGGTGCGATTCACGGCGGAAGCGGACTCACTCAACTGCTCCATCCTCGGCCCCGATGCCGCTCCCACAGAGCCGGAGTTCGACCTGTTCGTGAACCAGCTGGTCACCGAAATGACCGTCAAAGCCGGCCAGAAATGCACAGCCATCCGTCGTGCGATCGTGCCGGCTGATCGCGTCGCGACCGTCGCCGATGCCGTGGCGGCCCGGTTGGCCACCGTCGTGGTCGGCAATCCACGGGAGCAGTCCGTACGGATGGGCGCGCTGGCCGGACTCGAGCAGCGCGCGGAGGTGCGCCGTTCGCTGACGTCCCTGCTCGACGCGGGCACGGCTGTCTTCGGCGATCCGGACCGGGTCGAGCTCGTTGATGCCGACTCGGAACGGGGCGCGTTCATGTCCCCGATCCTGATCCACATCGACGACCCCACCCGCGCCGAGCCCAACGAGGTAGAGGCTTTCGGACCGGTCAGCTGCTTGATGGGCTACCGCGACGCCAGCGACGCCGTCGATCTGGCCGCGCGCGGTCGGGGCAGTCTGGCCGGGTCGATCGTCACGGCTGACGCCGACTTCGCCCGCGCCGTCGTGCTCGGCACCGCCCCTTGGCACGGGCGGCTTCTGGTGCTCGATCGCGATGACGCGCCCGAATCGACCGGGCACGGCTCGCCCCTGCCGATGCTCGTACACGGCGGTCCCGGCCGGGCCGGCGGTGGCGAGGAACTCGGCGGCCTGCGCGGCGTCATGCATCACATGCAGCGCACGGCCGTGCAGGCCAGCCCGCGGGTGCTGGGCGCGATCACCGATCGCTGGCCGCGCGGAGCGCCGACCCGTCAGGACGGTCCGCACGTCTTCCGCAAGTCGCTCGCGCAGCTGCGCATCGGCGACGGCGTCGTGCGCGGCCCACGTCTGGTGACCCAAGCCGACATCGCGCAGTTCGCCCGGTTCACCGGCGACACGTTCTATGCCCACACCGATCCGGTAGCTGCCGCCGCCAACCCGTTCTTCGAGGGCATCGTCGCGCACGGCTACCTCGTCGTGTCTTTCGCCGCTGGTCTGTTCGTCGACCCTGCTCCCGGCCCGGTGCTCGCCAACTACGGCATCGACAATCTCCGGTTCCTGACGCCCGTGTATCCGGGCGACGAACTCACGGTCACGCTGACCTGCAAAGCGATCACGCCGCGCGGCGACAGCCCGCACGGCGAGGTGCGCTGGGACACCGTTGTCACGAAACAGGACGGCGCGATCGCGGCGACCTACGAGGTCCTGACAATGGTGGCCAAGCAGTGGCCGTCGGAAGGTGATCACTCATGACGGCCGTGGACGAGGTCGAACTAAGACAACACTTCGAGGCGACCATTGCCCACGACCAGCGGATCGAGCCGCGTGACTGGATGCCTGACGGCTACCGCAACACCGTTATTCGTCAGATCGCGCAGCACGCTCACTCTGAGATCATCGGCATGCAGCCCGAGGGCAACTGGATCACGCGCGCCCCCTCGTTGCGGCGCAAGGCCATTCTCATCGCCAAGGTGCAGGACGAGGCCGGGCACGGGCTATATCTCTACTCGGCCGCCGAGACCCTCGGGGCCGATCGAGCTGATCTCACCGACAAGCTGATCACGAGTAGGCAGAAGTACTCGTCCATCTTCAACTACCCGACGATGAGCTACGCCGATGTGGGCGTGATCGGCTGGCTGGTCGACGGTGCGGCGATCTGCAACCAGGTGCCGCTGTGCCGTTCGTCGTACGGCCCGTACGCCCGAGCGATGATCCGCATCTGCAAAGAGGAGTCGTTCCATCAGCGGCAGGGTTATGAGCTGCTGATGACGATGATGCGCGGCACCACGGAGCAACAAGCGATGGTGCAGGACGCGACCGACCGGTTCTGGTGGCCGTCACTGATGATGTTCGGGCCGCCCGACGACGCGTCGCCGAACACCGCCCGGTCGATGGGTTGGGGAATCAAGCGCCACACCAACGATGAGCTGCGCCAACGCTTCGTCGACATGACCGTGCCGCAGGCGCAGAAGCTGGGCGTGACGCTCCCGGATGCACAGTTGCGGTGGAACGGCGAACGAGGGCACTACGACTTCGGCCCGATCGACTGGCAGGAGTTTTTCGCCGTCGTCAAAGGCGATGGCCCGTGCAATAGCCAACGGATCGAGCATCGCCGCCGCGCCCACGAGGACGGCGCGTGGGTCCGCGAGGCGGCGATCGCGCACGCGCGGAAGGCGGTGGCCCGATGAGCCAGTTGCGATCGGACTGGCCGTTGTTCGAGGTCTTTCTGCGCGGCAAGCGCGGGCTGAACCATGTCCACGTGGGCTCGCTGCACGCAGCCGACGCGCAGATGGCCCTGCGTCATGCGCGCGATCTGTACACCCGCCGCAACGAAGGCGTGAGCATCTGGGTCGTCGCGGCGAGTGACATCACGGCGTCGAGCCCGGAGGAGAAGGATCCCTTCTTCGCGCCCGCCGGCGACAAGGTCTATCGCCATCCGACGTTCTACGACATCCCCGACGACGTCCCGCACATGTAGGCCGGGCCATGACCGAGGACGAATTCAGCGTGTACCACTCGCTGGCCGATGCCGACCAGGATCATCGGTGGGCCTTCGGCACGGGCTTCGACGATCCCTTGGCCGGCCTGGACGCCGCCGTTCCGGACGGGGTCGACGGCGTGACGCTCGCGACGTACTGCCGGATGCTCGGCGACGACGCGTTGATCTACTCCCACCGCCTGCAACAGTGGATGACGCGCCTGCCCGAATTGGAAGAGGAGACGGCGGTCGCGAACATCGCGCTCGACCTATTGGGGCAGGCACGCCTGATCCTGGCCCGGGCCGCCAAGGCCGACCCGTCGTTGGGCCCGGACGAGGACGCCTTGGCCTTCTTCCGCGACGCGCGCGAATTTCGCAATGTCCGACTGGTGGAGCGGCTCGACGCCGATTTCGCCGAACTCGTCGCGCGCTTGCTGGTCTTCGCGACCTGGCGACTGGCCCTGTTCGAGCAACTGGTCCGCTCGAATGACCCCGTCCTGGCGGCGATCGCCGCCAAGGGTGTCAATGAGTTGGCCTATCACCGCGAGTACGCCGCGCATTGGGTGGTGCGCCTGGGCGACGGCACCGAATTTTCGCGTCGACGGATGCGCGCCGCGCTCGATGGGGTGTGGCCGTTGGTGGATGAGCTGTTCGCGACCCACCCGATCGAAAGCGCACTCGCCGCTGTCGCCGTCGAGCCGGGCGCGCTTCGCGATCAGGTCGGGGTCGTGCTCGACGCGGTGCTCGCGACGGCGACCCTCGAACGTCCGGTCGTAACTCCGCTGGCTCGGCTCAACGGGAGATCCGGCCGGGACGGCGTGCATACCGAGGCACTGAGCTACGTACTTGCCGAACTGCAGAGCGTCGCGCGAGCCCATCCGGGAGCGACGTGGTGAGCGCGGACGGCGAGCAGACCCTCGAACGGGCCCGGGCCGTCGCGGCGTCCGCTCCCGATCCCGAGCTGCCCATGCTGACGGTGGCCGATCTGGGCATCCTGCGCGAGGTCGTCGTCACCGGGGAACGGGCGATCGTGACCATCACCCCGACCTACAGCGGATGTCCGGCGATGCGCGAGATCACCCTCGACCTGCGGCATCGACTGCACGCGGCCGGCTTCGACGCGGTGGAGGTGCGCACACAGCTCACGCCGCCGTGGACCTCGGCCTGGATCACCGAGGCCGGTCGCCGCAAACTCGCCGCAGCCGGGATCGCGCCACCCCGAGCCCGAACGGTGGCGCCTGGTCCGGTGCGGCTGGAACTCGGTCGCACGGGGACCACCTTCGGCTGCCCGAACTGCGGGGCGACCGACACCGTCGACATTGCGCACTTCAGTGGCACAGCCTGCAAGGCGTTGCACCGGTGCTCGGTCTGTCGGGAGCCGTTCGAGTCAATCAAGGACATCTGATGGCCCCGCGCTCGGAGTTCTTCCCGCTGGTCGTCGCGCGGGTGGATCAGCTCACCGACGACGCGGCCGCCGTCACCTTCGACGTGCCGCCGCCGTTGCGATCGACGTTCGCCTTCGCGGCCGGTCAGTCCCTCACGGTTCGCCGCAGGATCGGCGAGCGCGAGGAACGCCGGTCGTACTCGATCTGCGCGCCGGTCGGACGAGCACCCCGCATCGGTGTGCGGGTTGTCGAGGGCGGGGTGATGTCGGCCTGGTTGGCTCGCGAGGTCCGGTCGGGAGACGTCATCGAGGCCCAGGCGCCGGCCGGCAACTTCGTCCCCGACCTCACCGTCCCGGGCCGGCACGTGCTGATCGCGGCCGGGTCGGGCATCACGCCGATCCTCTCGATCGCCGCCTCGTTGCTGGCCGCCCAAGCCGAATCCACGGTGACGCTCGTGTACGGCAACCGACGAAGCGACACAGTCATGTTCGCCGACGAGGTTGCCGACCTGAAGGACTCCTTTCCGGCCCGTGTGCACGTCGTGCATGTGCTGTCGCGCGAATCGCTGGACGTCGAGCTGTTCAGCGGCCGGCTCGACCCGACCCGGCTGCGGCGGCTGCTTCCGCTGACGATCGACGTACCCGCGATCGACGAGTGGTGGCTTTGCGGCCCGTTCGAGCTCGTGACCGGCGCGATCGAGGTGCTGGCCGAACTGGGCGTCGAAAGGGAGCGCGTCCATCGCGAGTTGTTCTACGTCGAACCTGAGCCGCCGGCCGAAGTACACCATCACGAAGACGTGATGAGCACCGGCGTGGAGGTCACGGTGATCCTCGACGGTCGGCGCAGCACGCTGACGATCGGACGGGAGACGCCTGTGCTGGACGGCGCCCAGCGCACCCGGCCTGACCTGCCGTTCGCCTGCAAGGGTGGCGTGTGCGGCACCTGCCGGGCGTTGGTCGTACACGGAGTGGCCCGGATGCGGCGCAACTATGCGCTGGAGCCCGATGAGCTGGCGGCCGGCTACGTGCTGACCTGCCAGGCGCTCGCCGTCACCGACGAACTGACCGTCGACTACGACTCGTGAGGGGCGCGCTCACGTCACCGGCGGTGGCTCGAACGTGGCCGACTGGTTCGCGCCCTGAAGCACACCCGCGCGCTGCGCACGGGAATCACCCAGGAAGCTGATGGCCCAGTGGAACACCGTGGTGATCCGATTCTTGAACCCCACCAGATAGAAGATGTGGATCACCAGCCAGATCAGCCACGCGAGGAAACCGAACAGCCGCACCTTTCCGATACTGGCCACCGCGTGGAAACGGCTGATGGTAGCCATGCTGCCCTTGTCGAAGTAATGGAAGGGCCCCCGGGCCTCGCGACGATTGAGCCGGCGAACGATCTGATCAGCCGCGTAACGGCCCGACTGGATGGCCACCTGGGCTACGCCGGGGTTCTGGCCGCGCCAAGTCATCATGTCTCCGACCACGTACACCTCGGGGTGTCCGGGCAAGGTCAGGTCGTCCCCGACCGCCACGCGGCCGGCGCGATCGACCGCGGCCCCCGTCTGCTCGCCGAGCAGCTTGCCCAACGGTGAGGCCTGCACACCGGCGGCCCACACGACGCAGCGGCTGGCGATGTGTGCCGGATGGCCATGGTCGTCGATGACGTGCACCCCGGTCTCGTCGACGTCGTCGACGCGGGCGTTCAGCCATACCTCAACCCCGAGCTTGATCAGCTGCTCGGCGGTCTTCTGCGAGAGTCGATAGCCGAATGAGCCGAGGACGAGATTGCTGGCATCAATCAAGGTGATCCGTGCGTCGGCCGGGTCGATGACGCGGAAGTTGCCCTTAAGGGTGCGGCGAGCAACCTCCGACAGCTGCCCGGCCATCTCGACGCCGGTGGCGCCACCGCCGACGACGACGAAGCTCATCCACTCGGCCCGCTTGGCCGGGTCGGGCTCCAGCTCGGCGGCCTCGAACGCGCCGAAGATGCGCGCCCGCAGCTCCATCGCGTCGTCGATGCCCTTCAACCCCGGCGCGACCTTGGCGTACTCGGGGTGACCGAAATAGCTGGTGTCGGCGCCGGCGGCGACGATGAGGCTGTCGTAATTCGTGACCGTCGTGATGCCGGCGGCGCTCGACGTGACTGACCGTCCGGACACGTCGATTCCGCTCACTTCCCCCAGCAGCACCTTGACGTTGCGCTGTCGGCGCAGCACGTCACGCGTCGGTGGAGCGATCTCGCCCTCACTGAGGATGCCCGTCGCCACCTGATAGAGCAGCGGCTGGAACAGATGGTGGTTGATGCGGCTGACGAGGGTGATATCCACGTCGGCCTTGCGCAGCTGTTTGGCCGCGAACAAGCCGCCGAATCCGGAGCCGATGATCACGACATGGTGGCGGTGGCTGAGTGCGTGAGGACTCATGAATCCACTGTAGGAGCGGGATACATGTCAGGCCTGACCCGGTCGGCAACCCGCGGCATGATGACCTGCCGGCGCTCGATCCCCGATACCGTGACGGGGTGTTCGAACTCGGCACCGACGGCCCGAAGTCGATCCTGGTCGCCGTCGACGGCTCGGAGCCCTCGCTGCGAGCCAGTGCCTACGCCGCCGGCCTCGCGAGACGACAGGGCGCCGAGCTCATCGCGGTCTTCGTACACACCGCCGGCGGGCTGGCCGCGACCCGGCCCGAGGCCATCGTCGGAGTTCAGGAGTCGAACCGATCAGTCGCCGCCGAACTACAGCGAACCCTGAGCGAGAACTCCGCGCGCCTGGGGCTCAAAGCCCGGCTCGTCGAGCGGCACGGCAGCCCACTGGACGAGATCTCCAAGGTCGCCGACGAGCTGCGGGTCGATGCTGTCATCGTCGGCGCGTCTAGCCAGGTCGGACATCGCTTCGTGGGTGCGCTGGGCATTCATCTGGTCAAGCTGGCCCGCTGGCCGGTGACCGTCGTTCCGTAGCCACGGATCGTCGCACCTCGTCCCGCGCCGGTACCTGTCACCTCGTGCCGACCCGGCTTTCATGTCTTGCCACGTCACGCGAGGAGGGCGACGATTGGGACCGATGATCTCCGGGTAGGAGTGCCGACGTGGTGATCGACGTGCGTTGCGAAGAGCGGTTCGTCGACGAGCGCGTCAGTGGCCGTTGCCAGTTGTTCGCCGGCCACGAAGACCAGCACATCGCCGTCGGGTCGGTCGCCGGGCGCCGGATCATGTGGATGTGGTCGGGCAGTACGACCTCGGTCTGCCCGTTCGAAGCGCGCTACGCCGCCAGTCGGGCCTGGGCGCCGGGTTGCCCGAGCGCCGACGCCGTCGTGCGGCCGGTCAGTGCGGCGTTCTCTCCGGACCTGACCTCGATCGAGGGCAGCGCCGAGGAGACTTCGGCTCCGATGGGTCGCTTGCGCGCCGTCTGAGCGGCTCCGTCCGCTCGGCCTGACCGTCTCTATCCGCGCGGCCAGATCCCGCGCGGGCGTCGGCGAGCGGGTTTCAGCCGTCGGCCTCACAAATCGATCCGGCCGTGCGTCTGCACGGTGTTAGCGATCATCACCGCGGGGTGTTGACGTCCGGCCGGATCGAGGAGAAGTCATGTCGTTCGCCAAGCTGGCCTCCAGCCGGCCCGCCACCCGGTGGCACACCGTCCTGTCGACCCCGCTCGGCCCGCTCACGGTGTGTCGGGACGAGGTCGGAATCACCGGCGTCCACTTCCCGCACCATTGGCATCCACCGGCACCGGCCGCGCTCGGGACGCGCGTCGATCGTGGTTTCGAGGCGGTGGCCGAGCAGCTTGCCGAATACTTCGCCGGGCGCCGGCGGCGCTTCGAGCTCGGCCTGCACGTCGCCGGCGACGCCCGGCAGCGGCGGGTCTGGACGTTGATCGACGAGATCCCGTACGGGCGGACGTCGACCTACGGCGAGCTGGCCGGTCGGCTGGGCGGGGGCGCGACCCCGCGGGAGGTCGGCGCCGCCACCGGCCGCAATCCGCTCTCGATCCTGATCGCGTGTCACCGGGTTGTCGGTCGCGACGGTCGGCTGACCGGCTACGCCGGTGGGTTGGAACGCAAACGCATGCTGCTCGACCTGGAACTGCGGACGGCGAGGACGGATGAAGACGGCCCCCGCACGCTGTGGTAGCTGTTTCGGGTGAGCCGCAAGCAAGCGTTCGACGCCGTCGTCGAAACCCATGCTTCGACGGTGCTTCGGGTGTGCCGGGCGCTACTCGGCCCGCTCGACGCCGACGACGCCTGGTCCGAGACGTTCCTCGCTGCGCTCAAGGCCTATCCGCAGCTCCCGGCCGACGCGAACGTCGAGGCCTGGTTGGTGACCATCGCCCATCGGAAGGCGATCGACCTCCTGCGCGCCCGGACCCGCCGGGCCGTACCGATCGC
Source organism: Actinomycetota bacterium (assembly GCA_019241805.1). Taxonomy (GTDB): domain Bacteria; phylum Actinomycetota; class Actinomycetes; order Mycobacteriales; family Jatrophihabitantaceae; genus JAFAWL01. The sequence goes on along the minus strand of JAFAWL010000230.1, from coordinate 931 downwards.
CGAGCCCGACGATCGTCGCTCGGCGGCGCCGGCTGACGCCCGTGACCTGGACCTCGACCGGGCACTGGCCGCCTTGCCCGACAAGCAGCGTCACGCCGTCGTCTATCACTACCTCGCCGGCCTGCCCTACGCCGAGGTCGCCGAGCTGATCGGCGGGACGGCCGCCGCGGCCCGTCGCGCGGCCGCCGACGGAGTGGCCAATCTGCGCCGGACCTACCTCGTCACCGCGCCTTCGGGAGACCGCTCATGACCGTCGACCTGTCCGATGCCTTCCGACCCACCGATGACGACCTCGCCCGGCTGCGGGCCCGGCTGGTCGCCGCGGCGACCGACGGCGGCCTGGTCGACGTCGCCTACCGAGTCGTCGGCTCACCGCTGGGCGAATTGCTGATCGCCGCCACCGAGCGGGGCCTGGTCCGGGTGGCCTTCGCCAGCGAGGGGCACGACTCGGTGTTGCAGTCGTTGGCCGATCGCATCAGCCCGCGGATCCTTCGCGCGCCGGCGCGCCTCGACGCCGTCGCTCGCGAGCTCGACGACTACTTCGCCGGGCGGCGACGCTCGTTCGACCTGCCGCTCGACCGGCAGCTGTCCCGCGGCTTTCGGCGTACCGTGCTCGACCATCTGGCCCGCGACGTCGCGTATGGACATACCGCGAGCTATGCCACTCTGGCGGCGCTGGCCGGCAATCCCAAGGCCTACCGGGCCGTTGCGAGCGCCTGCAGCACCAATCCGATTCCGATCGTGGTGCCCTGCCATCGGGTCATCCGATCCGACGGCGAGATCGGCGAGTATCTCGGCGGCGGCGCGGCCAAGCGGATGCTCCTGGCCCTGGAAGCTGCCGCCTGAGCCATCCTGGCCGGCTTCGGACGTCGCCTGTGGGCCAGGTGGTTACCGTCCAGCCGGTTCGTACGCGGCGTGTTTTCCGGCTGAA
>JAFAWL010000219.1 GCA_019241805.1 Actinomycetota bacterium | reverse complement strand
CGGCGGCGTTCGACAACATCGGCGACCGCGCGAGCCGCAAGTCTCCGCTCGGCCGGCGAGTGGATCCGGACGAGATCGCCGGGGCGGTGCTTTTCCTTCTGTCGGACCTCTCGGGCGGCGTCAGTGGCCAGTGCCTCAACGTCGACGTCGGGGTGTCGGCAAACAGCCCGCTCGGCACGGGTTCGGAGTATCTCGAAACCACGAACCTGCGCCGATAGCAAGTCGGGGCCTCGAACGCCGGCCAATCAGCGCGCGATTACTGCGCTGTCGCCCTTGTCGCCTCGTCGGCGCCCGACCACGGCGCCGGTCTCAGCGCGCGGCGATCTCCGACTCGGACAGATCGATCGACTCGGATGCGTCGTCCCCACCGGTGCCCGCGGCGATCGCGTCGAGGACCGACTGGGGTAGTTGCGGGTACTCATCCTCTCTCGGGATGGACGCGCCGATGGAGGGACCCGGGGTGAAGGTTGCCGGCAGCGACCTGACGCCATTCACAACCGGGATCTGCGCCATGTACACCGTGTGCTCGTTGTCGACGATGTAGTCCGGCATGCGTGCGAGCACCGCTTCGATCGTCGTTTGCGCCATGACTCGCGCGACATTGAAGCCGATGCAATGGTGCGAGCCGATGCCGAACGCGAGGTGACGGTTGCGCTTGCGGTCGATGATCACGCGGTCGGGGTCAGGAAACACTTCGGCGTCACGGTTGGCCGCGGCCCAGTTCATCAGGACCCTCTGTCCGCGCGAGACGGTGGTGCCCGCGATGCAAGTGGGCTCGACAGCGTGGCGCGCCATCGTCTGCACCGGCGAGAAGTACCGCAGGAACTCCTCGACCGCCCCCGGTATGAGTTCTGGTCCTGCCGCGAGTCGCGCGCGGTCCTCGGGGTGATTACCGAGCCAGTGGAGCGAGTGCGACATCAGGCCCGTCGTGGTGCCATTGCCGCCCGAGACCAGCGCCTGGACCAGATTCACGACCAGTTCTTGATCAATCGGGCGCCCATCGATGTTGAGCTGGCTGATCACGGTGAGCAGGTCGGCGCGCGGCCGAGCGTGGCGCTCCTGGACGGCCCGGATGATGTTTTGCTTGGTGCGCTCGACAGCCGCCAGCGCGGCCGCGAATTCGGGAGACGCTGGATCGGCATACGTGAGCACGCCGGGGGAGTCGATGGCTTCCTCCCATCCCTCCAGCGGGATGCCAAGCGATTGGAAGTTCACGATCGCCGGAATCGGCTTGGTGACGTCCTTCACGAGGTCGGCACTGCCCTTCTCGATGATGCGATCGATCATCGTGTCCGCGATGCGCCGGATCGCGGGCTTCCATCGCATGGCGACCTTGATCGTGAAGGCCGGATTCAAGCGTCGCCTGATCTCGCTCTGAACCGGGGGGTCAGTCTCGATCGGGACGAGTCCGACGGGAGTCGTTGGGATGAAGGCCCCCAAGGTCGGCTTGCCGTTCTCGCTGCCGCGCTCCTGGGAGAAATGAGTCCCGTCGCGTGCGATCGTGCTCACGTCGTCGTAGCGCGCGGCAATCCAGAACCCTCCATGGGCCTCCGACCAACCCAAGCCGTCGAGCCGGCGCAGGTCAGAATTGATCTCGGGCCAATTCTTGGCGTAATCGATGCCGTTGTGATCGAACGGGCACGAGGCCTGCTTGCTCACTGCCATCTTCTCCTCCTGGCGAACGCCTCGTCGGGGCGTCGATTTTACACAACCTTGCGCCTGCGTCGAATTCGCTCCGCGCAACACCTGTCGCATTGGTGAGGACGGGCTCCCGCTCGGCTTGCGGATGCGCTAACGACGACCGACCGCTACCTCGCCGGCCGCTGTGTGAGCGTCCTCAGCTCCATGTCGCTGAAGATCTCACACTCGCGCGCGGACCTCAGTCGCCGACGGTCCAGCTATCGGTGCCGTGGAGCAGGTCTGCGAGTTCGACGTCGGTGGCGGGGCTTGAGCGGACGAGGCTGCTGCGTGCGTAGACGGGGCGTTCGACCTGGCGGAAGATCCCGATCGGGGTGGGGACGGTCGGGTTATCGGCGAGGCGCGCGAGTGAGAATGCGAGACCGGGGTCGGGCCGGGATGGGTCGTGGACGATCAGGTTCTCTTCACCCGTGTCGCCCACGTCGACGATCGCGAGGCCGCCGTCGGCCCCTCGAGCGACGCCGCGCTCGTTCTCGACGCCGAAGCGGATCGGCTCGCCGGCCTCGAGGCGGATCTGGTTGGCGTCCTTGGTGTCCTTCTCGGTCAAAGCGTGGAAGGCGCCGTCGTTGAACACCGGGCAGTTCTGGTAGATCTCGACGAGCGCCGCGCCCTCGTGGGTCGCGGCGGCGCGGAGCACCTCGGTCAGGTGCCGGCGGTCGCGGTCGATCGTCCGCGCAACGAAGCTCGCTTCGGCGCCCAAGGCGAGGGAGACGGGGTTGAACGGGTGGTCGGCGACGCCGAACGGAG